>CAZBOM010000006.1:347-20090 GCA_964493375.1 uncultured Mageeibacillus sp.
TAGCAAAAATCGATGGCCCTTGGCAAGATATCGAATGCCCCGTCGACGATCGTTACGGCAAATTCGGCGAAATCATGCCTCAAGACGAGTTCTATCTCTTGATTCAAGCCGTCGACGAATTCGAGCTCGTCTTTCTGGAGAAAGGTTTTGTCGAGACCACCAAAGCGAAACTCGAGAAAGACCCGATCATCAGCGCCTATGTGTTAGGCAGAATCCACGACGGCATCGAAGCTGATCGTATTGAAAAAATGGTCGAAACAGGCGACGCGGAAGGTCTCTACATGGATGACAAGCTCGTCGGAGCCGTCAAAAAAGCACACGCCTTCGACCCCAACCTCTCCGCTCATGTCATGGTTGAGAACCTCGTATCGAAAGCCTCGAGCGCGCTCGCGCTGATGTATGCTGTCAAAAACGCCGGCATTGATCGCGACGAAGTCGAATACACCATCGACTGCTCCGAGGAAGCATGTGGTGACATGAACCAGCGCGGTGGCGGTAACTTCGCGAAAGCGACCGCCGAGATCGCTGAATTGACACGTTCGACCGGTTCCGATATCCGCGGTTTCTGTGCCGCGCCCGCCCACGCCGTCATGGTCGCCGCGGGTCTTGTCAAATCAGGAATCTTCAAGACTGTCGCCGTCACAGCCGGCGGCTCCACCGCGAAACTCGGCATGAACGGTAAAGACCACGTCAAAAAAGGTCTCCCCATTCTTGAAGACGTCCTCGGTGGTTTTGCCGTGATCATTTCTGCGAACGACGGTATCAACCCTGAAATCAACACCGACAGCGTCGGCTGGCACTCCGTCGGAACGGGCAGCGCACCACAAAACGTCATCGCGTCGCTCACAACTGACCCGCTCGACAAACTCGGCCTGAAAGTAACCGATATTGATTACTACTCACCCGAGATGCAGAACCCCGACGTCACGAAGCCGGCGGGAGCAGGCGACGTACCGACCGCGAACTTGAAGATGATCGGCGCTCTCGCCGTTAAACGCGGCGACATTGACCGCAAAGAACTGCCCGCATTTGTTGAGAAGCACGGTCTCCCCGGATTTGCTCCGACACAAGGCCACATCCCCTCGGGCGTTCCCGTCATGGGTCACGCACGCGAAGGCATGCTCAACGGTGACATCAACCGCGTCATGATCGTCGGCAAAGGCTCTCTGTTCCTCGGCCGCATGACGAACTTGTTTGACGGCGTCTCATTCATCATGGAGCCCAACAGCGGCGCCGAAGAAGCGCCTGCCGTTTCGTCGGACGAGATTCGCCAAATCATCGCCCAGTCACTGCGTGATTTTGCCTCGGGACTTCTGGAGGCAGGTGAAAGCAATGAGTAACATCAAACATGACATCGCTGCCGTTTTTAATGAATTGGCAGATGGTCTTGAGACAGGTCAATTCGGCAAACGCGTCCGTGTCGCCGTCATAGGGATCGGCTCCGAGCAAGGCGAAGAAAACGTCATGGCCGGTTGCGTCCAAGCGGCGAAGCGCGGTGTCGATGTGATCTTCCTCGGCACGCTCAAGCATGAGCTCGTCACGACAATCGAATTCGATTGCGCCGAAGATGCCTTTGACAAAATGGAAAAACTCCTCGCCTCCGGTGAGGCAGACGCCGCCGTGGCGATGCACTATCCATTCCCGATCGGCGTTTCCACCGTTGGTCGCACCGTCGCTCCCGCGACGGGGAAAGATTTCTATCTAGCGACGACAACGGGCACGACTTCGACGGACCGTGTTGAAGCGCTCGTCATGAACGCGATCGCCGGTATCGCGACAGCGAAAGCCGATGGCATCGAATATCCTACCGTCGGTTTGCTCAATCTCGACGGCGCACGCCAAGCCGAGATCATTCTCAAAACACTGAGAGATAACGGTTACCCGATCTGCTTCGCGACTTCCGGACGTGCCGATGGTGGCGCGATCATGCGCGGTAACGATATCCTTCGCGCGTCACAAGATGTGCTCGTTCTCGACTCTCTGACAGGCAATGCCATCATCAAGATGCTCTCCTCTTTCACAACGGGCGGATCCTACGAAACAGTCGGAGCCGGCTACGGTCCGGGCGTCGGTGAGAAAATGGCGGGTGTCGTCATGATCATCTCGCGCGCTTCCGGTGCGCCGGTCATCGGACAGGCGATCGAGTTCGCCGCCTCACTCATTCGCGGCAAGCTTGTCTCCGTTTATATGAATGAACTCGAGCTCGCGCGCAAAGCCGGTCTCGACAAGCTTTTGAATGAGCGCCGTGAAGCCGCGACCACGAAACCCTGCGTCGAAGAGATCGTCGCGCCTCCTTCCGAGGTCGTTACGGCTCAGATCGAAGGGATCGACGTTCTCGACTTGGAAGACGCCGTCAAACTGCTTTGGAGTCATTCGATTTACGCCGAAAGCGGCATGGGTTGCACCGGACCGATTGTCCGCACCTCCGCCGCTAACCTCGAAAAAGCGAGAGAGATTCTCCAACAAGGTGGCTTCGTCAGCGAATAATCGACATAACAGACGCGGAAAGTCCGTGAGTCTTTTGGCTCGCGGACTTTTTTCATCTCATGCTCTCGAGCACCCGCGATATCTGTAACAAAGGCTTTACCCGAACCACTATAATGAGTGACGCGACTTCGCGCGTCGCGATTCAATCGAATCGAAATATAAATAAAAGCCAAGTATGAGGCAACAAACATATTATGTTGAATTTTCAAAAACTTAAACTAGAGGATATCTCTCTTATTAGACCTTATTTTTATCCCAATCCACAACGCCTCACCGATCTCACGGTGGGCGGGACTTTTATCTGGCGCGATTTATACGACTACGAATACGTGATCGTCGCGGACTGTCTGATTTTCAGTATGTTGATTTTCGAACAGCATCGCGCGTTTTCTGTCCCGCTAGGCTTGAGACGCGAAGAAGCATTGGGACAGTTGGAGAAGCATTGCAAAGAAACAGGTGAACCGCTTGTTTTCTGTGTGGTCGGCGAAATGGATATGCCTCTTCTCAGTTCGCGTTATCCCGGATTCCACGCCATTGCCGAGCGCGATTATTTCGACTACCTTTATAAGGTACAAGATCTGCTAAAACTTGAAGGCGGTCAGCACAAAGCAACACGAAACAATATTAAACGTTTTCTCCGGACCATTCCCGATTGGCGGTATGAGCGAATAGGAGAAAACAATCTCGATGCCGTCCGAACCTTCGTGCGTGAACAAGAGAAAGACATTGATCCCGACAATAAAACGCTCGTTGAAGAATCCGTCAAAATCCTTGAAGTTCTCGACCACATGGAGCTCTACGACGCTTTCGGCGGCGTACTCTTCATCGGAGACTACGTCGCCGGCTACTCGCTCGCCGAGATAGAGGGCGATACAATTTATATGCACATCGAAAAAGCGGACACAAGCTATCGAGGCGTCTATCAGATGCTCGTCAGTGAATTCATGAAAATGTTCGGCGACCAACCGGGCATCGATTATATTAACCGCGAAGACGATACGGGAGATCCCGGTCTTCGTCAATCGAAACTCACCTATGGGCCTGTCGCGCTTCTCTCAAAGTATTCCGTTTATACATGTCAGTCTCGACCGGAATGGATGGAACGCTCATACGCAGAGGAATAAAACGTGCGACTCTCGATCAAGAGCTTTGAATAAAATACCCGGTGTTACTAAAACCAAGGCCATCAAAAAAGGGAACCGACCAAGGCTCCCTCTTTTTTTATTCGGTATGATCCATGGCCGCACGGCGGACTTCGTTCAACTCATTATTTTTTTGTAAAAAGCGCGACAAGACGACTGATGGTGTGAATCACCTTGGTCGGCGTGCTACGTTCATGTTTCTTTTTCTTCTTATCGCCGCGCGATGAAAGCATGGACGCGAGTGTACTAAAGGCCGCTGAGGCGATGATACCTTCAAGGCTTTGTGCATTTTTCTGCTTCGGTGACTTAGGCGGTTTCGGTTTCGGTGTGATCTTCTTCATGATCGCGGGAACCGTCACAGCAACCGCGTCCGTAACATCCACGACATTTCCTGTAATGATCGCCACATCATCGACAAGTCCCGGAATTTTTTCGGTCGTCTCTTTGATGTCAGGTTTAATATCCTCTAGCAAGGCGTTGACAGAATTGAGCGTCTTGATCAGTTTGATCAAAAGAATGAGCAATGTGACTAAAACAGCAGCCCCGATCAACGCGAGCACGATATAGAGCAGAGACATCAAGTCGATGGTAACGGTTGTTAATACAAATGCCATACAGGCCTCCTTCTAGAATAGAGAAAATCGATTTCCTCTTATCTCATTTGCCTGCGTGGGTTACTCGTTCTCTTTCATGCGAGCTTCCCTAGCGGTCGCTCTGGCTTTCTTCTCAACTTCTTCGGCTGTATCGGCAACTTTCTCGGCTACCGTTTCTTTTAGCTCTTCTGCTTCTTCATCAAGAACTTCCGCTTTTTCTTGGAATTTCTCTTTGACTAGTTGAGTCTTTTCTTTGATTTTTTCTCCTGCGTCGACCGCAAAATCTTTGATTTTATCGCCTGCGTCAACGGCGAAGTCTTTGACTTTCTCCGCGCCTTTGACCGTGGCGTCTTTGATCTGCTCGCGCGTCTCTTCACCTGACTGAGGTGCAAATAAAATCCCGAGGGCTGCTCCGCCTAAAAGTCCCAAGGCGACTCCTGTGCATACCTGGCGATTCTTTGTGCGCCTGTTCTGTCCTGTAAAAGCTCCAATGATTTCTTCGAAAAACATAATGACTCATTTCCTTTCTTGCGACTTTGACCTCTCAAAGAGAGCCCAAGGGTACCTGCACGGATAACGATTTATGCAGGGTAACTAGTATAACATAGACAGATGCGACCATTCGCGACGGTCGCTTAAGTCACGAAAGATGATTATTAACCCTTGGAATCGGGTAGATTATCTTCGGAAGAATCCTCCGTCGCGATCGGCGACGCTTGGCGCGAACGCGTTTCGTTTTGCTCTGCGATCCATTTTCGCATTCCGGCTTGATACATATACGACGCCACGATGATCAGCGCGAAAACCACAAGCGCTGAATTTCTCAACGCGCTCGATCGTTTGTCGTTAGACGCTTCCAGCAAACCACCCGCGATTAACAGTCCGAATCCGATAAGATAGCCCATGCGACTAAAAGAACCAAGAAGCACGAGTTTGATGCCAACATTTCGCTTGATATCCATTCTCATCTGCAACAGGTAGTACACCATGACGCCGATAAGAACCGGAGAAAAAATAAGCACCATGGTAACAGGATTCATCAATGACGGTTGATACCGGAACGCAAAAAGGAGAATGATACTGACCAGACCATATCCGATCAAGATCTGTCGAAACAGTTTCATTTTATCCCGTGGCATGAAAAGCCTGCCTTTCTAATTCGCCTCGACGTCCCAGCTTTTCTTTGAGACGTCGAGGTATTGATCATCCCCTAAAGAAGAGTTCCGTTAGAAACTCTCGTTTGAGATTTCCACTTGAACGCCGTCAAAGCACGCGAGCGCCGGGACGAGGTGCGCATAGGGAGCGCGACCATAGTAGCTTGATGAGCTTCCATAGGGAACGAGTTCTTTAGACAACCACGTGAGTTTCTCACCGAAGATCTCATCGAGTCGCTCGGTGAAGCGTACGTTGTATGGCAACATGATGCTTCCGTCTTGTTTCAGATAGAGCGCACCGAAGCGTGAAACGCCCGTGACCAGCCCTTCTGTCGGGTTGACGATGTTCGCGTAGTGCAAATATGGAACGTAGAGAATGTCACAATCACGCGGGAGTTTCGCGAACTCTTGGATCAGTGCAGCATCGACATCACCGCCTGCCAACACGAGCGACAAATTCGGAACATCGTGTCCTGTCGGAGTTCCTCCAAATTCATCCGCTGATTGTTGTTCCCAGATGAAGCCGGTCAACACACCGTTGTCATAGATCGCGCGTTTTTCGCGTTCACGTCCGAATGAATCGACGGGAGATGGAAATGTCTCGAGCATCGAAGGATCTTCTATCAATGTGAAGCGATCGGACATGACTTTTTTGCCGATATCGTCTTCTTTAAACATGGAGTAGCCGCGTTTCATCGAACCGGCGGAATAACCGACCCAACCGAGAAAACTCAAATACTCAGCCGTGGCGGCAGGTCCTAACACCACGCGGTACGGACCTTCCGGAAGTCTTCCTTCCGGCATGGTCGTATAGAGTTCGACAAGCCATGAAAGCCTGTCGTGCAACGCCTTCGCGTCGAGATCGCGCTTGTGACTGACGAACTGCTCCGCGTTCACTTCCCATTTGCGTTGATCGGAAGCGAGAACGAGCGTAATGCCCACGTCTGTTTTTCGAGTAAAGACAACTTCCGGTGTTTCGGTCGAGATGGACGCGGTCGTGGCGACGCCATAGGAGAAATTCCCCGAAAGCAAAATATCGTCTGTCTCAAGACCTTTTGTCGCTTCATTGACAAACGCGACGACTTCTTCGCTCGAAAGCGCTTCAATCTCGGGGTCGTAGACCTCTTCGTAGATCGTCGTCTTCTCGATGACAGGGATCGAAGGTTGGTATGAGAGCGGAGACGCGAAGGCCAGCATACCGATCGCTTTGTCGACAGTCGCTTTCATCGTATCGAGATCATTCTCATCGACGATCAAGACAGAGGAAGCGATTTTATGGTCGTCGAACACGGTGACTTCGAGCACGGTGAGGCGCTCATTCGTGTTGAGTGAGATGGCCGAGTTGGCATAACGCACGAGATGGCTATCTTCCGCTTTCCATTCAAGATGCGCTTTCGCGCCTTGCGCGATCGCGTAATCACGGAGTGTTCTTAGTTTTGAGATGATTTGATTCGAAGCCATCTTATTCACCTACCTTCACGTTATCAAAGCGACAGACGGGGACGCCGTGACCCAATTGCATAACTTGTCCGGGCGCGCCTTTGCCGCAGTTATCGACATATTGAACTTTCCACGTCGACTCATCTCCGACGGCCGTGAGTGAGCGATAGAAATCAAGCGTTAAGCCGCTGTACGCGCAATCTTTAACGACACCTTTGCGCTCACCGTCTTCGACAAGCCAGCCGATGTCGGTGGAGAAGTGGAATTGCTCGCGATTCGATCCGATCGACCAGCTCTTCTCGCCGGCGAGAACGACGCCGCGCTCTGTATTGCGAATGATATCTTCGAGTGACCCGTCTTGTCCCGGATCAATATTGATGTTTGTCATGCGTTCGATCGGCGCGCGATAGAATGCGCACGCGCGACAGGTTCCACCTGAGCCATCGAAAATCTCACGGCCGGCGCGCTCATTCGCTTCGACGACCATTTGACGTGAGGTAATCGCCCCGACAAGAATGCCGTTTTCAATCAACATTCTGTTTTTAGCCGCGACACCATCATCATCAAAACCGAAACTACCGGGCGAGTTCACTAGGGTCGCGTCCGCGCGCGCGTTTAGTTTCGGCGAGCCGTATTGCAATGAACCAAAATCATCGAGGCGAACAAAGGATCCGCCCGCGAAGGAGAGTTCGTATCCTAAAATACGATCCAATTCAAGCGCGTGTCCGATCGTCTCATGCACTTGCAGGAACATCATGTCGGGCATCAAGATAACTGACATTTTGCCTTCCGGACATTTGGGCGCTTCGACCAGCTCTCTCATTTCTGAGACGATGCGGTCGGCTTCGCCCTTCCAGTGGTCGCGATCCATGGTCTCCCAACCGCGTGTCGGACCGAGGCGAGGCGGCAGATATTTGCGGCTTTGCATCATCCCGACATCATCAAAAGCGGCTACTTGGATGCTCGGGAAGATCTCGACGATGTGTTTGACAATCTCGGCGCCTTCAGAGTCGTAGTATTCAATGGTTTTGCGAACATTATTCAGTTTGACTCTGCGTTGGATAACGCCGGGCTGATTGATGTAGCCGTCGAGCTCACGCAACATGGCCACTTGATCACCCAGTGGTACTTCGAACGGATCGACTGAACAGGGGCTATCAAAACGCCCTGACAGAACTTCCTTGTCCGCCAGTTTGATGGGGCGTTTGATTCTTGTCGCCGCGGCGGCGGCATTCGCGAACGCGCGATCAAATGTCTCGGTGGGTGATGTCACGTTGGATGAGGCGGCGAAACCCCATGCGCCATCGACGAGTACGCGGACGCCAAACCCACTCTCTTCTGATCGGTTAAACGCGAGGAAGTTTCCATTCCACATGAACATGAAATCTTCTTCGTGTTTTGGATAATAGCGAACGTCGGCGTATTCAGCGCCCCGCTCTTTTAATCGCTTTATCTGACTTTTCCAGTCTACAGTCATAGTCATCTGCTCCTTTTGTTTCGGTAGTCGCTCTCCAATTACATTTTGACGACATTCACAGTTTAACAAAGATATGAGTCAATTTCGAAAAGCTCTTTTTATTCGACGATGACAGCGTTCTGCGAGTCTTGAAATACGCCTTTTTAGGCTCTTTTTTGTAGTCGTGATATAATTCGAATATTATGCTGCGTGGACGTTTTCATTTTGCGCAACGCTGGCAGCGCGTTAGCGTCGCATTTTTAAGCGGCCAAGCCGTGTCCCTTCTCGGGTCAGGGCTTGTTCAATTTGCGATCATTTGGTACGTCACGCTCCGGGCGAACTCCGGAACGTCGATGATGATCATCACGCTCGCTTCTTTCATTCCGCAATTGCTTGTCGCCCCGTTCTCCGGCGTTTGGGCTGACCGATATGAACGACGATGGCTCATTGTGCTCGCCGATGGCGGCATCGCCCTCGTTACGCTCGCGCTCGCGATTCTATTCCTTCTCGGATACAATCACGTCTGGTTTATCTACATCGCGGCGATCATTCGGTCGTTTGGCGGCGGCGTGCAGGGACCTGCGATCAACGCGCTCATCCCGCAGATTACACCGAAGAAAGAACTCGTGCGCGTCAACGGCATCTACAGCACGATCAACAATGTCTTGCTGTTACTCTCGCCCGTTCTCGGCGGCGCGCTGTTGACACTCTTCCCGCTCTGGGTTGTCTTTATGGTCGATGTCGGTACGGCGGCGATCGCCATCCTCATCATGTTCTTCCTGCCGATCCCGAATCAGAAGACCGGCAAAGTTGTAACGGCACTTGGGACAGAACCGAAGTTACGACCCGGTGATACATGGGGATTCCCCGAGTTCGCCGGAGAAAGCGTGCTCGCGACAGAACCGGCTGTGGCAGCGATTGGCGATCTCGAATCGGCCGCTGTGGCTTCAGTCTACGCGGGAGATGATCTCGCATCAGCTTCAGCGGCTTCGACCCGTGTCGGTGAAGATGTCGAAACAGCTACTGCCGCTTCAACGTATGAGGGAACTGAAACGACTCTCTCATCGCAAGAGGTTGATGAACCGGAATCAGGCATCAAGCAGTTCCGCAAAGGCTTTGCCTATGTAAAAAAACACCGCGCGATCAGAAATCTTATGATGACTTACGCGTTCTTTATGGTGCTGTTAGCGCCTGTCGCCATTCTGACGCCGTTGTTCATTCGACGCAATTTTGGCGACGAGCCGTGGCGCATCGCGGCGACGCAAACGGCACTTTTCGCCGGTATGGCGATCGGCGGTTTGATCGTCTCAATTCGAGGTCGATTCAGGAGTCATCTGCGAGTCGTCCGTGGCTCGGGCTTCCTCGTCGCGGCCTTTACGCTCGCACTGGCGATCTTGGGCATGACCTCATCGCCGCTCTTCGCGTTTTTTGTCGTACTCGCATTCCTGCTCGGCGTGATCGTACCGTTTTACACGACGGCGGTCACGACATTGTTCCAGCAAAATGTTGAACGGGAGTATCACGGACGTGTCTTTGCGCTTCTTTACATGATCGGGTCAGCGGCGATACCGCTTGGCACCATTCTTTTCGGTCCCATGGCAGACTTGTTCAATATCGCGCATGTCTTGTTGGCGACATCGGTCGCTCAATTACTCTTGTTGCTGACGACCTTTAAGACTGTTCCGATCAGCTTTGAGTCGGGCGCGCTAATTCTGGATCTGCCGTCTAAAGAAACAAATGGCGAGAATACAGAAGACGCAGAATAGGATTCTATCCGGACCGGCATCCGTACAGCAATAGAAAAATAATTCTCCGCCGATGATATTGATCTCCTTTCGAAGATAGGAACGAGCAATGAACGTGTACTTTCTGCGATTTTTCATTAAAAAGCGCGTCTAGACGCTGTTTTCTAAGACAAAACCACACTGATGCTCTTAGAATTTGCTATACTATCTGACGGGTCAAACCTTGAAATTAAAGTTGTTTAACCATAGGAGGTAACAATACATATGACAGAACTTTGGATTGAGTCTGTAATGGCTAGAGAAATCTTGGATTCCCGCGGGAACCCGACGGTTGAAGCAGAAGTCTACTTGATGGACGGATCTTTCGGACGTGCGGCCGTCCCGTCAGGCGCATCGACAGGCGCTTATGAAGCCGTCGAGCTTCGCGATGGCGATAAGAGTCGCTATCTCGGCAAGGGCGTTCAAAAAGCCGTTGACAACATCAACTACACGATCGCACCGCAGATCATTGGCATGAACGTTTACGATCAAGTGGAGATCGACCGTTCGCTCATCGAGCTCGACGGTACCGACAACAAAGCGAATCTCGGCGCGAACGCCATTTTGGCCGTTTCGCTCGCTTGCGCCAAAGCGGCGGCGAATTCGCTCGATCTTTCTCTGTGGCAATATCTCGGCGGTATCCGCGCACACGTCTTGCCCGTCCCGATGATGAATGTTATCAACGGCGGTAAGCACGCCGACAACAGCGTCAACCTGCAAGAGTTCATGATTATGCCTGTGGGTGCGCCGACATTCAAAGAAGCGCTTCGCTGGTGCACGGAAGTTTTCCATACCTTGAAGAATCTCTTGAAAAAAGAAGGTTACTTGACAGCCGTCGGTGACGAGGGTGGTTTCGCCCCGAATCTCAAGAGCGACGAAGAGGCTTTGCAATGGCTCGTTCGTGCGATCGAAGAAGCCGGATACACTCCCGGCGATGATTTCTTTATCGCGATGGACCCCGCATGCACCGAGCTCTACGAAGAAGCGAAAGCGCAGGGCAAAGAAGGTTATCTGTTCTGGAAAACAGGCGAGTTCAAAACAACTGATGAGATGATCGACTACTACGCTAATCTCTGCGAGAAATACCCGATAATCTCGCTCGAAGATGGTCTAGCCGAAGACGATTGGGAAGGCTGGGTCAAACTGAACGAGCGCATCGGCGACCGCGTTCAACTCGTCGGTGACGATTTGTTCGTCACGAACACGGAACGTTTGGCGCGTGGTCTCGAAGAAGATGCCGCGAACGCCATCTTGATTAAATTGAACCAAATCGGCACATTGACCGAGACGTTCGACGCCATCGATATGGCGCAAAGCAACGGCTGGACCGCCGTTGTCTCACACCGTTCCGGTGAAACGGAAGACGTCTCCATCGCCGACATCGTCGTCGCGATGGGCACCGGCCAAATCAAGACAGGCGCTCCGTCGCGCACCGACCGCGTCGCGAAATACAACCAGTTGCTCCGCATTGAGGAACAACTCGGCGAAGGTGCCGTTTACGCCGGTTGGGGAGCTTTCAACCTCGACCGCTAATCGTCTCTATCGATAGAAACCTGTTTCTGTTTAATCAAATAGCTTTATCAAAAAAGATGTCCTGCCACACTAATGTGTCGTAGGACATCTTTTTTGCCAAATTTACATAGACTTCCTTGAATATGTTACAATGTAACACAGCGCGAAAGGAGTTGTAAAATGGCCACGATAACGATTCGATTAACTGATGAACAGAAACGTGTCATTCAAGGTTTTTCAATTTTGAAGAATTCTACGGTATCTGAAGTAGTGCTTTCTTCAATCCTCGAAAAAATTGAGGATGAGGAAGATTACCAACTCGCCCTTATGGCGGCGGAATCCCCCATCTGCCTGTCATCTATCTCGGATCTTGCGGAGGAGTGCGACATTGACTATGACGCGCTATGAAATCAGATACCGAGAGAGTTTTAGGAAGGACTTCAAAAAACTCGATGGTTCTGTCCAACGAACCATTCTTAAATACATCAAGACTCATCTTGACCAAACAGAGAATCCCTTCTTAAAAGGCAAACCGTTAATCCATGACAAGACCGGTTTCTGGCGCTACAGGATTGGCGATTACCGTTTAATCGCGGAAATACATGAACAGGAACTTGTGATTGTTTGTATTTCAATTGGACATCGAAAGAATATTTACCTTTGACGAAAATGCAAAAGGGCTGAACAATTGTCGTCGTTCAGCCCTTTTGCTGTAAGAAAATAATATGGCTTGAGATTCGCTAAGCGCGTGTTCTCAGCTTTAGCCGTAATACTCCATGGGGTAGGTCAGATACTCGACCGGCTCCAATTGATCACAGCTCACAAAACCCGCAGGCGCACCCAACAAGCTGGGAATGCGGTTGACGACGGTCGCACACGTATGCTCAACGGTCGCGGGTTTGACGACGTGGAACTCAGTATTGGGCTCACCGGTGATGTACCAGTCACACATATCGCCATCTTCCGGACCGTAAACTTTACCGATGGTCTCTTCTTCGATGGTGATACCTTGCATGGTCTCAATCGTCACGACGGCCGACATACCGATACAATTTCCGGCTTTAATCGTTTTGCCGAGCGTCTCGCTGTAAAGGTCATGATCGACAACACAAGGCACGTGTTTCTGGCTGATCGAACGAATCGTAAGGCCCAGTTTATTGCAGAGCGCTTCGCTGGCGTTCCATGCGTAGGAGGGCTCAAATTCTTCCGGATGCGCGATCTGCGCTTCGAACTCTTCTTGTGTCAAGTCGCAGCCGTGCGCTTTCGCAAGCGCCAAACCGTACTCATCGACATTGTAGCTGTAGGCGCCTTTGATCTTTGAAATCTTATGGCAGCCGGCAGCGAACAGCGCGACGGAATTAATCCAGAAAATGTCTTGCATGCCTGAACCGGTGATGGTGCAACCTTTTTCTTTCGCTAACGCGTCCAAGCGATTGATCTGCGCGGCAGACGTGTTCCACGGGAAGATCGCCTCTTCACACGTCGTGATGACATTGATGCCTCGCGAAACGCATTTTTCCATTTGCTCATAGATGTCGGGGACAAAGCTGAACAAGGTCAGAATAGCGACATCGGCGTCACAGGAATCAAGTACTTCATCTTCTTTATCGGAGATAATAATACCTGTCTTAACACCAAGGTCCGCGTAATCACCCACATCCATACCCACGATTTCAGGATTGACATCGATGGCACCTACGATTTGAGCGCCGTGCTCATAGAGGTACCGAAGCGTGTATTTGCTCATTTTTCCGCAGCCATACTGCACAACTTTGATCTTGTCCATTTAGTAAAGACCCCCTTCAATATTTTGGTAATTTCAGTATAAAGTCTACTGCTAGATGAGAGTCAAGTGAGAGTTTGCATCTACTAACACGCGCTGATTGGGCTACGGCTAACTTTTGTGGAATCGTCTGAGTCAAGCGATGGCTTAAATCGACAAACGTGTGACGGCTAACATAGAAATAGGCCACTGATATCCGTCAGAAGTCTTTCAATTTGATATGCACGAATTGATTGGATAAAAAGCCGTCCAACTGAGAAGAGCTCGTCGGTTAGCTAAAAAGCCATCCTATCTGGGAAGAGCTCTTCAGTTGGAAAAAACAACGATGCGATCAACGGAAACTGACGGGAACCTGCAAACGCAAAAACATGCTTCGCTGATGGCTGTCAAAGACGTTGAATTCCGTCATAACTTCACAGATGTAATCACCCGACATGTTGTATTCTTTTTCTTTGCAATAATGAAGAAGCTTTTGGGCATAGGACACTTCATCATCGAAATTGTCAAGATAAATGCAGGCAAACATACCGCTGTCAACGACGCGTGTCTCGTTTAAGCTTGTTGCCGTTTTATCTAAGAAGATAAAGACATCTTTAGGGAGAAACTGCCCCTCTTTAAAATCATCACACGCGATGGAAGTGCCGATGTTATAGGAGTGAATATAGCGGATGGGCTCTTTGATCAGCGCGCTGCGCAATTCTGTCAACGCGCGCTCAAAGCAGCGTATATCGCCTTCATAAAAATTCTCGCAACAAGGGATCCCCCACACGTAACGTTTATCGATATACTCCAGAGAAATCGTGCCCGTCACAGGGGATTTGCGATAGCGCTCAATACTGGCGATGGTCCGCTCGAGCGCATTATGGCGCGCTTCAAGTTCGTGCATTTGCTCATGCAGTTGATCCATCTTTTGCCCCAGTATTTCCTCAATCAGCGAAATATCTTCTTTTTCGAGGACTGTCGCGATCTCGTCTAAACGCATGCCTAATTCTTTCATGTATGCGATCGTATCGAGGCGAGCGTTCTGATAAATATCGTAGTAGCGATATCCCGTTGCCTCATCGATATAGCGAGGTTTGAGCAAGCCTAATTGATCGTAAAGTCGGAGCGTCGGAATGGTCACACTGTTGATCCGTGCCATTTTGCCAATGCTCAATAGATCCTCTCTCATCCTGTCACCTCATGACATCGTCCGATAAAGACAAGTGCTGCTCACAAGCAACAGATTCTCTTTCATCTTATCACCACAAAACTCTCTTTATATTGAGAGTTTAGCGCTTTGTTTCCAATCTGAAAAGTGGTGAAAAGAGCGACCCTGGTTCTATTGACTATGTCGTCTTGAATGAGTAGCGTTTCACAGGGGATGCCTGCTGCAACGAGCTCAGCAGATAAAACCGCCGTCGACTCCGAGGACTTGTCCTGTAATGAAAGAGGCTTTGTCGGACGCGAGGAAGGCGACGGCTTCGGCGACTTCTTCCGGCGTGCCGATACGGTTGAGAGGCGTCTGTTCGATCAGCGCCTGGCGCTCGTCTTCTGTCAAATTGTCGATCATGCTCGTGCCGATCACGCCCGGTGAGACGGCATTGACGCGAACGCCAGCCGGCGCGACCTCGCGCGCGAGCGCTCTCGTGAGTCCGATAAGCCCCGATTTGCTGGCGGAGTAAGCGGCCTCACACGACGCGCCGATGACGCCCCACATAGAGGAAACGTTGACGATACTGCCCGACCCGGCACGAATCATATTGGGAAGAACGGCTCGAGATAACAAATAGCTCGATTTCAAGTTTGTGTTCAAGACGCGATCCCACGTCTCTTCCGACGTCTCCGTCAGGAGCCCCCACGTGCTGATGCCGGCGTTATTGACTAAGACATCGATGCGACCGCACTCGAGCAACGCGTTGGCGACCATGCCTCGCACGTCGGAAGGACTGGCAACATCGGCTCTCAGGAGCGTGGACGGACATGCGTCCTGCGCCAGCTGTTCGGCAAGATCGCGCGCGTCATCCTCGGAATGAAAATAATTGACAAGCACGTGGTATCCTTCTCTGGCCAACACCATCGAGATCGCGCGACCAATACCGCGCGCGCCGCCTGTCACCAAGGCTGTTTTTTGTCTTGTCATTTTCGTTCCTCCTCATCTTATAAACTAAGAATGCGACGTTCGATCGCCTGAATCACCGCTTTGCCTTACCAAAATGTATCCTTGTAAATATCAAGTCTTTTTTTTAAGACAACTGTCGTGTTGTCATGATCGGATTCTATCGTATTCAAATACGATCCAAAAGTGCTCAAGTTAAAGAGCGAAATCCTCTTCCAATGATACAATAATGCAGACAGGAGATTTCACTATGGATATTGCAAAAAAACTAGAGCGTTTACGCGCCAATATGAAAGAACACGGGGTCGATGCCTGCTACGTCGGGACAGCCGATCCGCACAATTCGGAATACATCGCGACACACTTCCAAGCGAGAGCGTGGTTGACAGGGTTTAACGGCTCAGCCGGCACGGCGATCGTGACACAAAGCCATGCGCTTCTCTGGACAGACGGTCGCTACCATATTCAAGCCGTCGGCGATCTTGAGGGCACGCCTTTTGAGTTGATGAAACAAGGTCTACCCGGCGTCCCTTGGCCTGAGGAATGGCTGAAGCAGACGCTCCGAAAGGGCGCGCGCGTCGCGATCGACGGCCATCTCTTGCCTGACGCGACGGCCGAATCACTCGAAGATCAGCTGGCGACGCAGGATATTGAGCTGGTGACGGATATTGATCTCATCAGCGGTATTTGGGACGATCGTCCTCCGCTACCCTCCGGAAAAATATTCGAGCATCGAATCGAATACACCGGCTGTGAAGCGCGTGAGAAAATCGCCGAAGTGCGCCGGAAAATGAGAGAAGACGGCGCCGACTACGCGCTCTATGTCGGACTTGACGACATCGCTTGGCTCATGAATTTTCGCGGAAGCGATGTTCCGAACAACTGCGTGGCGCTTGCTTTTGTCTTGATCACACCCGATCAATCTTTGCTCTTCATTGACGAAAAGAAAGTCGATGAGAAAATGCGCGCGGTGTTTGCCGATCAGGGGATTGAGTTGCGTGATTACCACGCGATTATCGAGGCCTTAAAGGAGCTGCCAAAAGGCATTCTCGTCGCCGATTCATCGCGTGTCAGTCGCGCATTGATCGAAGCCGTCCCCGAGGATGTCGAGATTTTAAGGAAGCAAGATTACCCCTTGCTGATGAAGGCTGTCTTGAACAAGACTGAGTTGTTCTGCCAGTTCCAAGCCGGCATTCGCGACAGCGTGGCCGTCACGAAGTATTTGTACTACATCAAGCATGAGGCGGCTTCTCGCGGACTCAACGAGATGGAAGTCACAGAGAAACTCCGCGATCTTCGAGCGACATCCGATCAATTTATTATCGAGAGTTTCCCGACAATCTCCGCGTATGGACCAAACGCCGCGATGATGCATTATCAGGCGACACCGGAACGCCACAGCGCCTTGCAACCAAAAGGATTCTATCTTGTCGATTGCGGCGCGCAGACGTATGACGGCACGACCGACATCACGAGAACGTGTTCTCTTGGACCTTTGACGGACGAGGAAAAACGCGATTACACGATGACACTGAAATCTCATATCGCGCTCGCGTCACTACCTTTCTTAGACGGCGCCTCCGGCACGACGCTCGATGCCGTCGCGCGCTCCGTCATGTGGCGCTACGGGTTGGATTACAAATGCGGAACGGGACATGGCTTCGGTTATGTATCCGGCGTTCACGAAGGACCGCAACGACTCACGCATAATCCTCGCTACGGCGATTATAAGTTCCGCGAGAACATCGTCATTACGATTGAGCCGGGCGTGTACCGCCGCGACAAACACGGCATCCGCCTTGAGAACGATTACGTCGCTCTTCGCGCGAACAAAAAGCTCAAGACTTCTGAAGGTGACGTAAAAATCGTCGAAGTCCCCGAGGAATTAAACGAGGTCGGCGATATTTTCTTGAAATTCCAGACAATGACGTTTGTCCCGTTTGATCGCGATGCGATCATCCCAGAGATGCTCACCGAGGAAGAACTCGAATGGTTGAACGCCTACCATGAAGCTGTCCGAGAAGAAATCCTGCCATATCTCGAGAACGATGAACGTGACTTTGTGTTGAGAGAGACGGAACCCTTTATCGTTGCGTGATCGTTTGACGATATTGTTTATAACTTGATCGGGTGGTGACCATGGATTTGACGCTGACATTGGAAGATACACTGGTGATCGAACAACCACGTGACGATCTGTTGACGATGGAAAAGTCTGAACACGAGGAACTTCATGTGTTTCGCGATCTTTCGGTCGGCGTCGCGACACCCTCGATCCGTCTCGGTGATGTCAAAACAAATGAACAAACGATCTTGTCGCTGATATCCGAAGCGGTCGATGCGGGAGTCGATCTTCTTCTCTTTTCCGATATGCCGCTTACAGGGCACACTTGCGGCGATTTGTTTCGGCATGACACGTTATTGGAAGCGTGTTCCGAGAGTCTCGTTTGTCTAGCTCATGCGACAACCGGCACCACCATCACCGTTCTGCTCAATCTGCCACTTCGAACCGATTTCGACGTGGTCAAAGTGACGGCCGTGATCCGTGGCGGTGAGATCATCGGGATGATACCGAAGCGAACGATGACATCGGACGAAAATCGCTTTTTCGAAGAAAAATGCCCCGTCTCGTTTCCTTTTCTTTTGTTCGAGAACTGTATGAACATCGCGTCACTTGCGACTCGACTCACACCGATGTCGTTGTCCGAGTGTCTTGCCCGCGCAGAAAAGGCGTGGATGGACGCCGATCTGCTATTCCCGCATGCCGGTCTGCTTTACCATGGCGCTGAGCCGACGCGACTGACGGAAGATCCGTCCTCTCAAGACGACGAGCTCGCTTTTGAAAGCGTTGAGCCGTCGGGTCACTCGGCGCCTTCATGGGACGACGGTTGGATTCCGTGTGACTTGTTGGCGGATGCGAGACACGAATGGACAGGTGATTATCTGAGACTGAAAAGCGCTCTAGTGGAGCAATCGCTCGCGAATCGCTCTATCGTCTTGTACGCCGGCGCCGGAGAAGGCGAATCAGTCAGCGGCGGCGTGTTTGCCGGTCATCGTTTAATTGTTTTCGATGGGCGAGTTCTCGCGGAAGGGCAGACATACACAACGGGATTGACGACAGCGGTAATAACAGCTGACGAACTCATGAGCATAAAGAACGATGTTTCTACGCCATGGGAGTTTTCTTTCGATGAAGACACTGATCTCGACGATTCGATGTGCTCAGTGTTTAATGATACTTCAAGTTTGTTTTCTTTCGATGAAGACACTGATCTCGACGACTCGATGTCCCTAGCGTTTGATGATACTTCAAGTTTGTTTTCGTTCGACGATGGTTTGCCAATAAGAACGATGCCCGAGGCCAATCGCGAACGATTTCCCTTCTTGATGAAAAGCGAACTCGATGCTACGTCATTTTTCCGTGAAACGATCGCCATCCAAGGAAAAGCGCTCGCCACGCGGCTTGCGACTGTTGGGGCGCGCCCCGTTCTAGGACTATCGGGAGGTTTAGACTCGACACTCGCGCTCCTCGTCTGCTTAGAAGCGGCGAAGCAGGGTGGTTTTTCGAACAAAGAAATTATCGCTGTTTCGATGCCAGGACCGGGAACATCAAAGAAGTCGCGCGAGCTCTCGCGTCTATTAGGTGACGCGACACACGTCGATTTTCGCGAAATTCATATTGATGACGCCGTCGCACAACATCTCAAAGCGATCGGGCACGACGGCAAAACACACGATGTCACCTTTGAGAATGCCCAAGCGCGCGAAAGAACACAGATTCTCATGGATCTTGCCAATCTCAAGCGCGGTCTCGTCGTCGGGACGGGCGATCTCTCTGAACTGGCGCTCGGATGGTGCACTTACAACGGCGATCAGATGTCGATGTATTCTGTCAATTCGTCGATCCCAAAAACAGCTGTACGATACCTTGTCGATACAGCGGCTGTTTTGCTTGAAGACGAGAATCGTTACTTTGATCTCCCACGAAACGACGCGTTGACCGTTGTCTTTGCGCTTCGCGAAATCCTTGACAGGCCTGTGTCGCCCGAATTGCTCCCGCCACACGAAGACGATCGCTTAAAGCAAATCACCGAAGATGTCATCGGGCCTTACGAACTGATCGATTTCTTCCTTTTTCATATCATTTATGAAGGCAAGAAGCCTTCATTCGCTTACGCTCTCGCCTTGGACATTTTTGTCGATGATTATGAGCCGCTTCAAATCAAAAAATGGCTCGAAGGCTTTATCCGGCGTTTTTTCCGCAGCCAATTCAAGCGATCGGCGGCCCCTGAGG
>CAZBOM010000006.1:20100-22451 GCA_964493375.1 uncultured Mageeibacillus sp.
GGGTGTTGTCGCCTTCCCGTGGAGCCTGACCCCTCAAAGCGTGTGGACAATGCCGGGGGACGCGAACGCTGACTTATGGTTGGCGGAGCTCGAGCGACATGTGACGCGTGGAAGCGGCTTTTAAAGGTGATGTATCATAGTATTTCTAGACTAGAAATGAGTGAGTCATGCAGACAAAAGGGTTGATTTATCTCGATCACGGTAGTACTTCTTATCCGAAAGCGCCGGGCGTCGGCGACGCGATGCGTGATCTTATCGAATATCACGGTGTGAACATCGGGCGCGGAAACTACCAAGAAGCGTATTCCGTTGAAGGCGATGTCCTTGACACGCGCGTGCGGTTGGCAAAGCTTTTTAATGCGCGCGACCCTCGCCATGTGATTTTCACGCCGGGCGTCACATTTTCGCTCAACACCTTTTTTGACGGTTTCTTGCAGCCCGGTGACCACGTCGTCGTCAGCGGCATGGAACACAACGCCGTCATGCGGCCGTTAGTCCGCCTTGAGCAGACGCGAGGCGTCCGTTATTCGATCGCCGAAGCGAATGAGCGAGGCGAAGTATCGGTCGACTCATTTGAAAAAGTTTTAGAGCCTTCGACGAAAGCGATCGTCACGCTTCACGCTTCCAACGTGGCTGGGACCGTTTTGCCGGCGGAAGGAATCGGCCGGTTGTGCCGAGAGCACGGGATCGCCTTTGTTCTAGACACTGCCCAATCAGCCGGCAGTCTCGACATTGACATGGAAAAGATGGGCGTCGACCTTCTCACTTTCACGGGACACAAAGGATTGCGCGGACCGCAGGGAATCGGCGGGTTCATCATTACGAAAGACTTGATCGACAAAATGGATCCTCTTCTCGTCGGCGGCACGGGAAGTCGATCGAACAGCTTCGAGCAACCGTCTTTTCTGCCCGACAAATATGAGAGCGGCACGATGAATATACCCGGCATCATCGGCTTGCGCACGGCGATCATGTATTTGGAAGAACAAGGTATCCACCATCTGCACGAGAGAAAAATGGCGCTGACGAAGCGTTTCCTCGACGGGCTCGCTGACATCAAAGGTGTGCGTGCCGTCGGTATGCCCGGTATCGAAGGGCGAACGAGCGTCGTGTCGATCACCGCGGTCGATCGTGACAATGCGGAAATCGCGTTTGAACTCGAGCGCGATTGGAAGATCATGACGCGAGTCGGCTTACACTGTGCGCCGATCGCACACCAAAGCTTAAAGACTTTCCCGAGTGGCACCATTCGCTTCTCCTTCGGATCGACTAATACAGAAAACGAAATTGATACGGCATTGGAAGCGCTGGCGCAAATCACGGCTTAGAAACGTCAGTTTTTCTGACGCGCACAACTGAATTCGCAAAAAAACTAATCCTATTGACCTAACGTGTAGATGACATCTTGGTGTCATTGAACAGAAATATTCACAAAGTTAAAAAAAGTTATCAACAAGCGAAAAATGAATAATTCACAAGTTATCAACAATATTTGTTGAAAATGTCGGCTCAAATAAACTTGCATCGGAAAGTAAAAATTGCTGAAGTAGCGTGAATTCGGCACTCTATTTTCCCAACAAAATTTATTAACAAAATTATCAACAATTCACACGCTGCAACTCACAAAATGTTGATGTTTATCAGTCTCAAAAAACGCCTAAAAGGCCTGTATTTTCGGTATTTTTTCCTTTTCGGATCGCGTATTATCTGATAGGATGTTCATTACCCGCTCGACGGGGAATTGAAGAGGGTTTCTATATAGAGGAGGAGAACGTGCAAGCAACGAGAACACTAAAAAGCGCCGAGTCAATCTGGAATTCCGTTTGCAATAAGACGCTGAGTAAGGAAGTCAGTCCCCTGACGTACAACACATGGTTCGTCAGCGCAAAACCTTATTTTTCCGGAGACCGCGTGTTTGGGTTGGCCGTACTCAATGATTTTGCGAAAGAGTACATTGAGCAACACAAGCCACTGATTGAAAATGCCCTCAAAGATTCAACACGTGTTCACTATTCGTTGGAAGTCTCCGTGCGCCCTGACGGCTCTGTCCCGTCGGAAGAAAACATCGCACCCGCGCTCGAGATGAATGGCAACGGCACGTTTAAAGCAGGTCAACTCAACCCTAATTATTCCTTCTCTTCTTTTATTGTCGGACCCGGTAATAGCTTCGCTCACGCCGCGTCGGTCGCCGTCGCTTCGATGGAGAGCCCTCGCAATTACAACCCCTTATTTCTCTACGGCGGATCGGGGCTCGGTAAAACACATTTGATGCACGCCATCGGCAACCAAGTGCGCCAAGAATTCCCGCATAAGCGTGTTGTTTACGTGCAGACGGAGCAATTTGTCAACGA
>CAZBOM010000007.1:0-19525 GCA_964493375.1 uncultured Mageeibacillus sp.
GCGGTAAAATGATCGATTTACCTGTCTTGAGGCAAGCGGAACGAACACTCGAACTCGCGCGGGCAAGCGGAATGCTCGAACAGGAGACGGAAGGAGCGTCTTTATGACTCTTCAGACAAAAGTGATACCTTCGCTGAGAGAGGCGATTCATCAAGCCAATCTCCAAGACGGAATGACAGTGTCATTTCACCACCATTTGCGCGATGGAGACAACGTTTTAAATACGGTGCTCGCCGAGTGTTCATCGATGGGCATCAAGGGATTAACGGTCAATGCATCTGCGATTATGGGGTGCCATCGTCCTTTGCTTGATTTTGTGCGCGATGGGACTGTGGCGGGGATAGAGTGCAACTTCATGCACGCGAATGTCGGCCATTCCATTTCTCATGGCCTCCTTGAAAGAGAAGTTATTTTCAGAAGTCACGGAGGTCGTCCGGCGGCCATGGATCGCGGAGAATCACCTATTCATGTCGCGTTTATCGCGGCATCGGCGGCCGATGTCGCCGGTAACTGTCATGGCAAACAAGGTAAGGCCGCGTTCGGGTCGATCGGTTATGCGATGCCCGATGCCGAACACGCCGACTATGTGATTGTGTTAACGGATCATCTCGTCGAGTATCCGCTCATCGACGCTTCGATCCCCGAAGATCGCGTCGACGCCGTCGTTGTTATTGAATCGATTGGTGATCCAAAGAGAATTATGTCGGGAACAACGCGTGTGACGCGCGATCCGATCGGCTTATTGATCGCTGAGCATACGGCGAAAGCGGTGAACGCTTCTGGGCTTCTGAAAAACGGATTTTCTTTTCAGACGGGAGCCGGAGGCACGTCACTCGCCGTCGCCCAGTATCTCGGTGAAATCATGAGAGAGAAGGGTTTGGCGGGTCGTTTTGCTTCAGGCGGCATCACAGGCTTGCTCGTCGATTTATTAAAAGAAGGATTGTTTGAGACGCTTCTCGATGTCCAGTGCTTTGATCGCGAAGCCGTGTTATCGATCATGGAAAATCCGCGACATGGAGAAATTAGCGCGACGCGCTACGCCAGCCCGACGGCGAAAAGCGCCGTCGTCAACCATCTCGATGTCGTCATCTTGGGCGCCACTGAAATTGACACGAATTTCAATGTGAATGTTCATACCGATTCAAACGGTTTGATCATGGGTGGTTCCGGCGGACATAGCGACACGGCGGCCGGCGCCAAGCTTTCGATTATTGTCGCGCCGCTCGTCCGCGCGAGATTGCCACTGATCGTCGATCGCGTCGGTACCATTTCGACGCCGGGGCAAGATATCGATTTGCTCGTGACACAGTATGGGCTCGCATGCAATCCTCGACAAGTCGAACTTGCCGACAGATTGAAACAATCGGGTCTGCCGGTATTCACGATCGAAGAGTTGAAGGCGAAAGCAGAATCACTGACGGGGACACCGGCCAAGATCGCGCACGATGGACGAACGATCGCGCGCGTCATCAGTCGAGACGGCCATCTGCTGGATGAGATTAAAATGATCCGAGAATAGTGTGACTATCAGAAAATAAATACAGGCAACGATTCATGTGATTGTTGACGATGAAAAGAAGCGGGTAGCTCGAGGATGATAAAAACTGAGCGACCCGCTTTTATTTTTATGAAAAAGATTCAAGATTAGCGCTCGATCATCTGTAGTTTTGTCATTGGAGATCCTCTTCCGTTGGCCAGACGAGTTGATTGCCCTTTTTGCATCGGTCGTAGTGGTCGAGGAGTTTTTTGGCCGTTCCTGATAAGAGTAGAAGCGCCAGAATATTGGGCAGCGCCATCAACCCCGTGAAAAGATCGGCTAACATCCAAATGACTTGTCCGTCAAGCAATGTCCCGACCACCAGGAACCCGATAGCGACAACTCGAAACATACCGACGACCGCTCTTTTATCACCGGCGAGCAGTTTGACATTCTCAGCAAAGAAATACCAGCCGATGATTGTCGTTAAGGCGAATGATGTCAGCGAGATCGATAAAAAGGCTCCGCCAAATGTTCCGAATCCACTCGCGAATCCTCGCTGAGTCATCAATGTCGCCTCAGTTGCCATTTCGCTCGCGGGGATAGAGGCGTTGTAACTTCCTGAGACGAGATTGACCATGACAGTCGCGAGACAGATCATAAAGGTTGAGATGAAGACACCGATCATCGCGATGAATCCTTGTTCCGCCGGATGATCGGTGCTTGCGACGGCGTGAGAGTGCGGTGTCGAACCCATTCCGGCTTCATTCGAGAAAAGTCCTCGCGCGAGTCCCGGTTGAACGGCTTTTTGGATCGATATACCGAGCACGCCTCCTCCAATCGCTTGCGGCGTAAAAGCGCCGACAAAAATCATTTTGAGTGCCGGAAGGAACATGCCGAGATTCATGAGAATAATGATGACACTGCCCAAGATGTAAGCGAAAGCCATCAAGGGGACAACTTTTTCGGAGAATCCGGCTATACGCTGCATCCCGCCTGTCAAAATGACGCCGACGATAGCTGCCAACCCGATCGTCACCCAAGTCCCTGAAAGTCCGAATGATTCACTGAGCGACGTGACAATGGCATTTGATTGCACCATCAGACCGACGATACCGAGCGCGATAATACAGAAAACAGCGAAGACGATCGAGAGCCATTTCGACTTCATCCCTTTTCTTATGTAATAAGCCGGTCCACCGACATAGTGGCCGTCTTTCTTTTCACGATAGTATTGAGCGAGCACAGCCTCTGAAAAAATAGATGACATTCCGAAAAATGCTGAGAGCATCATCCAAAAAGCAGCTCCGGGTCCGCCCGACGCGATCGCTGTCGCGACGCCGACAATATTGCCCGTTCCGACTTGTGCCGCCACGGCGGTCGCGAGTGATTGAAAAAGAGTCATTCGTCCCTCTTGAGCGGGCACTTTATTTTTTATATCTTTGATAAGCTTGCTAATACTTGGGAAAAGACGCGTGAATTGAGGGAAGCGAAGTTTGACACTCAAGAACAACCCGATCCCTATCAAGGCGAACAATAAGATGTAATTCCAAAGGTAGTCTTTAATCGTTGTCAGGATTTCAACCATGGTTGGCCTCCTCCGTATGGGGAATCTTTGGCTCAATGAAGCGGCGATAGATGAAAACGAAAACGACAATCAAAATTGAGCGGACGAAAGCGGCGATTAAGATGGTCAACAAAGATGTGTCCCGCCATGCTTCTGACGCATATAAAAAACGGAGAAAGTACTCGAGCGCATTGCCGCCGAAATCACAGATGACAAGCGAAAAGACGAGAGGGATTTTGTAGATACTCTTGTTCGTCTCCACTGTGAAATGGAAGAGAATCCCATATCCTAGGTAGAAGAAAAATTCGAGCAGTAATGAGCCTGCCAGTAGTGGCGTCACCGCTGTTCCGCCAATAGCCGCGACAGCGATTCGCAATAGACCAACGAATAATCCTGACATAAAGGCCAAGCGTATTATTTTTGTTTTTTTGAGGACGATATAGCCGGTCATCATGACGACCATCCCTAAAGTCACTCGAAAATCAGATTCACCTACAGGAATTTGCACCAAAGAAGCCAGCGCTGTAATCAATGCGATGAGAAAGGTTGTAACCATAAGCAAGCCTCCCTTACCAGTACATTGTGAAAGAACTCACAATCGCATGGGATGTTTAATTATATCAAAAAAGAGGCGAGCGGTCGTTTTGAGTAAGCGTGAGAAGGAT
This sequence comes from uncultured Mageeibacillus sp., assembly GCA_964493375.1. Taxonomy (GTDB): domain Bacteria; phylum Bacillota; class Clostridia; order Saccharofermentanales; family DTU023; genus UBA4923. The sequence goes on from CAZBOM010000007.1 coordinate 3,710, forward strand.
TTAAATCGAAGGAGACTCAATCGATTTTGAGATTTTAGACTAATTTAGAGACAGCGAGTCTTCCCGCTTTTGCTGTATGATCGTCGAGATCTTTTTGGCGATGTTTGGTGGAAATAAATGGCTTCTTCATAAACGGCCAAGACTCGATCGACAAAAGCGCGGACTCCGTATTCACGCGTTTTCTTGATAGCCGCTTCGCTTCGCCGGCGACGTTTTTCTTCCGATTCACTCATGAGCATGGCAAGGCCGTTTTCAAAAGATGTTTCGTCGTGAAAGGACAGGCCGTTGTCTTCGTTGAGAACGTTTGCGAGACAGTCATCTTGTTGCACGAAAAGAGGAAGACCGGAAGCGAGCGCCTCGATATAGGTCAGACCTTGTGTCTCACTTTGTGAAGCGCTTAAGAATAGATCAGCTGCCGCATAGTATTGCGGCACATCCTCCATGAGAACCGGTCCGACATAGTGGATGCGATCTTTGTATTGGCTTTTCTCGATGATTCCCGACATTTGTCCGACGGCAGGACCGGCGCCGACAAGCATGAAATGCATGTTATCCCATCGTTTGAGTTGATTTTCAGTATAACTCGTCAGGCGCTCAATCTGTTTTTCCTGAGAAATTCGCCCAAGGTATATGAGCAGCCTGTCATTCTCTCTAATGCCGTATTGATCTCTGATTTCATGTCGTTTATTTCTATCGTCTTTTGCTTGATAGAAACGTTGGAGATCAATGCCCGTTGGGATGATTCGGATGGGTGCTCGTACGCCGTACGATGTCAATACTCGTTCCGTCTTTTCTGTCGGGGCGATAATAATTTGTGCCGCGTTACAAAAACGCCGGGCTTCACTTCGAACATAGAGATGGATCAATCGGCGTTTCAATCCGCCTTCTTTCGCGCGGAGCTGATCGTTGAGCCAATCCTCATATAAAGTGTGAAAAGTATGAATGTGCGGGATATTATTTTTCTTTGCGTATGACCGGCCAAAGTCTCCTATCCCAAATTCTGTCTGCGTATGGATCATATCGAGCCCGATCTCTTCTAAATGCATCTTAAGCTTCGGGTGATATGACAATGTCATACGTTTTTCACTAAAGAAAGGGGCACTCGCGACACGAAAAACGTGCTCCTCGTGGGTTGGTTGCTCAGGATCGGTTGTCGTGATGACATAGGCTTCATGTCCTAGTTTACGCAGCCCGTCTTTTAATAGCGATGTGGAAGTTGAAACGCCGCCTATCTGCGGATAGTAAGCATCTGTCATCAATCCGATGCGCACAAGAACCTCACTTCAAAAATGTTTCTCTTTGCAGGCCACGTTTTGATCATATCATCCCTTGCCGTTCCTTGTGCTTTTTTCATTCATGATGATTTGACGAATATACAATGAAACGCTCTGACAAAATGGTCAAAGCGTGGCTGCTAATCGACATGATGTTTTATTCAACGAAATTACTGCGTGATTGATTGCGTTTTAGCAAAGCCATTTTGGAAGACGAACGATTTGCTGAATTGCTCCGTCTCTTTCATGAACTCGAGTGTGTCTCGAATCGTCTCGCGCATCGGGCGTGTCGTGTAGCCAAGCTCCTTGCGCGCTTTTTCATTTGAAAACTTGCAGAAGCAATTCAAGGTAAAAAGCGAATAAGAAGTAAATATCGGCGGTTTCTTTGTGATCCTGCTATTCCATTCCGCGAAGGGAGCGGCAATCTTGGCCATCCACTGAGGGACCATGACTTTAAATTTTCTCCTGCCTGCCATCTCAGCCGCCAAGTTTACAATATCCGCAACTTCGAAGTAATTTCCGGAGAGTATATAGGCTTCGCCGGCTCGACCTTCTAAAGCCGCCGCGATAATACCTTTCGCGACATCGCGAACATCGACGAAATCATAACCGCCTTTGACCATGCTCGGGAGCTTCTTGTCGACAAGGCGTCTCAACAATCGCGTGATGTGGCTGTTGAGATAATCGTAGGGGCCGATAATGCCGCTTGGGTGAACGATGACAGCGTCTAACCCATCTTTGGCGGTGTCCAAGACAGCCTGGGTGGCCATCGCTTTTGTCTTTGCGTAATACCCATGGACCTTATCGGGATCAAAATGGTTAATCTCACGAATGGTACAGTCGGATTCCGGCTCAGGAATGGCGTGGACTGAGCTCACATAGAGAAATCTCTTGACTTGATGAGTTTGCGACACTCTAAGAATATTCTTTGTTCCGTTTACATTGACGTTGTACGCGCGCTCGTCGGCCTTTCCGAATATTGAAATCAGACTGGACAGATGCAAGACGATGACGTCGAGATCGTCCGTACCGTCAAACAGGGGATCGATGGTCTCCGGCTTCGTTATATCGCCTCGGACGTATTCAATATTAAAACCTTCAAGGGAGGGAGGGGTGTCTTTCTCGATGACAAACGCGCGAACACTTTCGTTCATTCTGATGAGTTCACGTATGACATTGTTACCCACATGTCCGGACGCACCTGTTACCAACCAAATTCTCTCTTTGTTATTTGAGTTGTCACGTGTCATTGTCATCACCCCCTATCTGAAAAAGAGTGGCTTTTGCTATTGATTAGCTTTTCTCAACATTATGTTAACAAATTGTTACGCGAGCTTTTCGCAAAAAATGTGACACAATTAAACGATATTGTGTCTTTTTGCCGAATTATCGGTTGGTTGGTTGTTCATGCGGTGTGCATTGTTGATGAATGGACACTTAGTTCAAGTCGATAAATAATTAATGTTGGCAAGGTGTTTTGAAAGATATGTCAACGATTTTCGGATGAGTGAGGTAAAGCGAACCTTATCGTCGATTTTGTTTTACATCAGAAGGAACATAGCAACACGAAGGAGAGTATGAGACAATAGTCTTAAAAGAACTTTATTTGTTCTGATGATTATACGAGGTGAATGAATCTCGTAATTTTTAGAGGCAACCAACTCGACATCGCGCCTCTGGCTAAATCGATGTCAACCTTATCCATCGTATTTAGGAGGGATGATCATGTCATATTCAGATCGGATGCAAAGAAATCACCTGTATAGTGTGTTGTTATCACCTCGAGGGGCTCCGCGTATGGCGGACCAAGGGACGCAGATCGCGCAACAATTTCTCTCGCCTTTTGATTTGTTGATCGGTCTCATCGGAGAGAGCGGTTCGGGGAAAAGTATTCTTTTGAAAGGTATGTTTCCGGGTCTTGAGTTGACGAATGATGATGAAGGCGTCAATGTGCGGCCACTTCCGATCATGCATCAAGATGACACAGGTTTTTTTACGCCCCATACATATCATCTTGATATTCGTTTTGAGATGGCGTTTTATCAGGCGCATGAGCTTGCTGACGCGATTCGAGTGGCTGTCGAGCGAGGCAAACGTGTCGTCGTCGAGCATTTTGATCTCATCTATCCCTATCTAGGCATGAACGCTCATTTATTGATGGGTATCGGTGAGGAGATTATCGTGACGCGCCCGAGTGTTTTCGGACCGGAGCCTGATGACATTAAAGAGATCGTATTCGCTTCGATCACAAGCCGTCGTATGGCTCATACGGCGGAAGATCTTGTCGAATATTGCCTGATCGATCGCCGTGTTTACCACTTCGATCACTATGATGTGCGAAGTGGATTTATCCTGTCATTCCATGAGAAGCCCGTGCTCGATCTACTCGAGTTGGAAGCCGATGTCAAGAAACTAATTGCTAAGAATCTTCCGATCTCTTACCTTGATAATACGCATGTTTTGATTGGCGATCAGCGACATTACTGTACGGGCCCGCGCATGCATGTCAAGTCGACAGGGGAAATTAAAGACTTTCAGATTTATCATGAGTTTTTGACGCATCCCATTACAAAAGATTCGCAAATTCTCGGTGTTGTCAATATTCCCGAAGAGATCAAACTCTCTGAACTGAACTCGCTTCAGCTTATGACATTCACGAGTCCTGAGAGCGGGAAATAGAGAATTTATTCGATCGCTTGTTGAGGAAAGCTATCTGTCACCCGTTGGACCGTGTGATCGTTAGCCATCTGCAAGTTGCCACGATTGCCGATACATCATGAAAAAAGAGAGACGCGAAAAGATTGGTTGCAGATCATTCGAGATTGCCTGATAACGAGGAATGTCTCCATCGTGCCATTCATGTCACATTGGACGATGTCCTTTCGGCGCGAGACAACCGCGCTATTAAACAAAGAGATATGGTGGTGGCATATCGTTGTCCGCTTATATCGATGACGATGAACATGCCGGGACGTGTCAAACGGACACCACTATCTTCTTACTTTTTCCATGAAGAACTCGAACGGCTAAAACACTATCTAAAAGCGATGGGAGCTACGGTCGAAGGGGACTATATATCGACTCGTCCGACAGGCGATGAAGCGATCTTGGCTGTATCAGGTTTGTCAGCTTGTTTAATAAAAAACGTGGCCGTGTTTTTAGAAGAGCGCACGGGGGCAAGCCGATTGCTCGACATTGATGTTTTGGACGAGCAAGGTCATCATGTGACGCGAGCCTCAATAGGCCGAGAAGCCCGAAAGTGCTTATTTTGTGAGAAGCCGGCGAAAATCTGTAGTCGCGCCCGAACTCATCCGTTAACGGATCTGGAAGCAGAGACCTCAAGAAGATTGGAAGAAGCCGTTTGCGTCTCTCTTGCCGAGCGAGTTGTCACCTTGGCGAGTCAAGCGTCTGCTTTTGAGCTCTTGGTGCACCCAAAACCTGGTCTCGTAACGCCTTTCGATCGCGGTTCACACCGTGACATGGATGGATTTACTTTTGCCAAAAGCCAAGCGTCCTTACTCACCTATTACAAAAGAGTATTCACTCTAGGCTGGGGGGGACTCGATACCGATGAGAGAATCGATACGTTGCGTCTTGAAGGAATGGAAGCGGAACAAGTGATGCTCGACGCGACGAACGGTGTCAATACACATCGAGGCTGGGTTTATTTGGCAGGAATTCTTCTCGCATCATTCGGTCTGTTGTGCGCTAATTATTTTAAAAAACTTGAAGTGAGTGACAGAAAAGAAGATGTGAGCGAACTGTTTTCAAGGACCGCCGCTAAAATCGCACGATCACTTGAGAAATCGCTCGATTCTCTATTGTTTGAGAGCGTTCGAGAGAATATGGTGACACATCGATCAATGGCGGTCGATCATGATGATTCTTTGTGTTGTGATTTTTCAAATCTTGTCGGTATTCGCAAGGAAGCTGTATTGGGATTCCCAAGTCTTTTTAATATTGGCTACCCCGTTGTCATGCGTGCTCAGCTTCGAGGTGAGGGTGAGAATGAGGCGGGGCAACGAGCGATTCTCGCGTTGCTCTCCGTCGTGGATGATACGACATTGTGCAAACGAGCCGGTATCACATTGGCTCGACATATCAGGCAATGTGCGCGTGCGACAATCGATTGTCAAAACGAAAAAGATGAGGTGACGATCGTTTCGCAGGCGCTTTCGATTTCAGGTGAAGTGCTTCGCGAAGCAATACTCTCTCTATCGCGGTGTTTTAGTGAGCATGGAGTGAGTTGTGGCGGTGTCGCCGATTTGTTAGCCGGTAGCTATTTAGTCCGTGACTTGAATGGTATTCTTAGGGACCTCCTTCATTGATTTGCCACATGACTCTGACATATGCTCGAATCTCTTAGCGATTAAGTGGTTGAAATGAATGCGAGAAGTTCATTTGATGCTCGAATAATCGACTGTTATTCATGAAATGAAATGAAGATATCACACAAATAGTGTTGAAGGAGAACTTTTCGCCTGCTATAATGTCGACAAGCTGAGAACGCCGTTTGGCGTTTTTCCGCTTGGGAAGGATGGCATAATGTCGAGTACAACCCATGAAACAGAAACACCAACAGACCAGGTTTCACCTCATCGTTTCTCGAAAGTAAGGCACAGTCGGCCGCAAGTTCGCAAGAGAAAACGGTTTAAGGCGTCTTCCATAGGGCGTTGTCTTTTCTATGGTTTGCCTATCGTGGCATTTGTGACGATTATCTCGATTTTCGTCGTTAGCATCGCAACCGTTAAACCGGTTGAAGTTCCTTTCCAAGATTTTAGAGGAGAGGCATCAAATGAAGGTGGGCTCATCGATCGCGATGCTCCCGTACATCTTGATGATCCGGAACCGAGCGATTCGCAATCATCTCAAAGTTCGATTGATTCTCAACCATCTCAAAGTTTGAGTGATTCTCAAGCATCTCAAAGTTCGAAGGATTCGGTTTCCCCTGTGGGGACACCTTCTGAGAGCGATATATCGCCCACGACGCCGTTAGATCCTGAAGTCAATGTGATCTCTCCACCCGAGACAGAGCAAGCATCTCCTTCAACCTCTTCCGTGACGACGCCTTCTTCGAGTACAACCACCACAAAACCATCGCCTTCCGATCAATCGGGCATGCCGGCAAAAGGGAGCACGCAGTATGTGCTCAACCATCAAGTGTATGTTCGTGAAGGCGCAGGGACAGAGCATCCCATCGCCGGCTTTGGATTGCGCGGCATGTCATTAAAGGTGCTTGAACCCGGTAAAGAGTGGTCAAAAATCAGGACGGAGAACAGCCTGACAGGGTATATGTTGAATGAACTGTTTGGCCCCGACAAACCGGCGAATGTAGTCGAGGAAATTGGGACGGGCAGGAACATGTATATCAATACGGATGCCGCCAATTTGCGAGAAGAACCTTCGACTGATTCGGAGAGAATTACTGTCGCCTATATGGATGAGAAGGTCTATCAGATATCGACGAATGGCGGTTGGTCGAAGATACGGACGGATGCCGGCATTACGGCTTATATCCGCAATGATCTACTTCGCGATACACCGCCCGTCAATCCTTTTTCAAGGACAAACAGAACTGTTTATATCGACACGAATGTCGCGAATGTACGTCGATTGGCTTCGACGACATCAGCCGTCGTTTCTCAGGTGAGACGCGATGAGCGCCTGACAGAACTTGAGACGAACGGCACATGGTCGAAGGTCAAGCTTTCCGACGGGAAAATAGGCTATATTCACGGTGATTTGTTGACGACTCTCGAGCCTGCGCCAAGTGGCTTCAAAAAATTGACGTCGACCGTTTATGTCAACACCGGTTATGCCAATGTGCGCTCTAAACCGAATACGAACGGTTCAATTCTGACGGTGGTTCGTTTTGGTGAAAAATTGAAACAATTAGCCATTGGTTCGAACTGGACCTTCGTCGAATACTCGCAAGGCAACCGAGGATATATCAGCACCGATTTAGTGGTCAAGAATAAACCGACATCCGCAACGCCGGGCAAGACTTCTCCCACGACAAAAGATAATAAGGCTGACGCTAACAAACCGGCGCCGACCAATCCGGCTGATAGCAAGAACGCGACTTTGAGAAAACAAGTGGCTCAAGTGGCACGCTCTCTTGCCGGAACGCCTTATGTGCTCGGCGGTTGCTCGACTCGCGCCGTCGATTGCTCCGGCCTTGTCAAATACGCCTACAATGCTGTTGGTTATAGGATGACTTACCACGGTGCGACCGGGCAAGCTCAGATGTATGGAACCAAGGTTTCATTTAAAGGGAGAGATTTCTCACCGCTACTACCCGGGGATATGATTTTCTTTAGCAAGGGGAGCGGCTATCATCACGTCGGCATTTATCTGGGAAACAACCAAATGGTCCATGCAACGAGTAAACGCGGTGTCGTGATTGACAATCTCATGAATTATTACCAGATACCCGCGCTTGTTAAACGTATATTCGATTAGGTGACTGTGAACGATTCATCTTCAACATTGACGGATATAAAAGAAACTGAGGAACATCGCGTAGAAATACGCGATGTCGATTTTATTTCTGTCGTCATTCCCTTTTACAATGAGTCAGGTCAAATTTTGATCACGCTTGAGACGACAGAACGAGTACTTCAGACGCTCGATATACAATACGAAATTCTCGCTGTCGATGACGGATCACGTGACGCGACATGGGAAGAAATTACGAAATACTCCAGTAAATCTCCATGTGTCAGGGCGATACGTTTCTCGAGAAATTTTGGCAAAGAAGCTGCGATATGTGCCGGTCTCGCGGAAGCCCACGGAGATGCCGTCATACTGATGGACGGCGATTTGCAACACCCGCCGCGTTATATACCCGAAATGATTCATTTGTGGCGCGAAGGGTTTGAGGTCGTTGAAGGTGTCAAATCGTCACGCGGAAAAGAGTCAGCGTTATCGCGTATGACAGCCAATATTTTTTACGGTGCATTTGCTAAATTATCCGGCATAAAGCTGAAGGACGCGTCCGACTTTAAACTTCTCGACAGAAAAGTTGTCGACCATTGGAATACATTACCTGAACGAGAGACATTTTTCCGAGCTTTATCGGCTTGGATGGGCTTTAATCGCACGACCTTTGCCTTTGTCGTTGATGAACGCAAGGTCGGCGGCAGTAAGTGGGGATTTTTTAAACTTGCGAAGCTCTCTCTCAACGCGGTGCTTGGATTCTCGTCACGACCACTGATGCTAATCAGTAGCATGGGTGTTATCTTCCTGATCATTTTTTTCATTCTCGCCATTCAAACGCTGATTCGATATTTTGGCGGTAGAGCGGCGACAGGGTTTACGACAGTCATTCTTCTCCAACTGCTTATTGGAAGTATCGTCTTGATCAGCCTTGGACTCCTAGGGCTCTACGTAGCCAATTTATTCCAAGAGGTCAAAGGACGTCCGCGGTATTTCATCACCGAAACGATATCGTGTAAGAGACAGAAATCTTCCGGAGAGGAATACGTGGCAGACGCGAACAAAGAGTAGGTGATCGCCACGTGGTAGCGTTTTATCGAAATCGTGGTCAGCTCGCTCAGTTCTTAGATCAATCCTCTGTTCAAGGCGGTGTCGATTACCATTTGCATTCGACTTTTTCAGATGGATCGAAGACGCCGTGCGAGGTCGTCGCGAATGTGATTGAAAATGGGCTGAGAGCCTTTGCTTTAACAGACCATGACACGATGGCCGGAGTCGGTGAAGTGGTCGATGTGTTGGATCGCATGTGTTCGCCTGATCGAAAACAAAATGATGGTGAGTTAGATGGCGATCTAAATGATTCACCCCCTCTGTTTATTCCCGGTGTCGAGTTTAGTGTCATGTTGGATGATCGTGAGATTCATGTGCTCGGGTACTTTTCTGAACCGAACCCGCCGAGCATTGCCGCATTTATGGAGGATCAGGCGAAGAATCGAGATCGGCGAAACAAAGCGATGATCGAAAAACTTCAATCTTTCGGATACGACATTCGCGAGGATGATCTTTTCCAATATGGGGGAGATGGCACCTTGCCCGGTCGTGTTCATGTGGCGTTATGGCTAGTCGATCGCGGAGCGTTTCGCTCTGTGACAAGTGCTTTTAAAGAATTGCTGGGCGTTGGGAAGCCCGCGTTTGTGAAGAAATCGAGGCTGTCTGTTGAAGAAGCTTGCGATGAAATTGATCGAGCCGGTGGATTGAGCGTGATCGCCCATCCACAGCAATACGGCTGGACAGATAATCCGAGTCATTCGTCAACATTAACCGCTTTGCGTGAGAGATTGAAACGTCTCATGGACTTTGGAATTTCGGGTGTTGAGTGTTTTCACGGAAAAGCGAGTCCGGAGGAACAGCGCCTACTCGCTAAAGTCGCGACCGAACTCGGTCTCATAAGAACAGCCGGTTCAGATTGTCATGGTCGCACGGACCATCATGCCCCGATGTATGATTCCCAGACTTCATTCGCGCATTTGATCTAAAACAATATATTCGTGTTCTTCTTCCCGTCATTTTGACAAAACAAGCTAATCCAAACAAAAAATAATGTACAAATACATAACTGAAAGCTTACGCCATTCGCGTTAGACTAATGGTGCCGGTTTTTTCGACCGGAATGATGTTGATAAGGCTATGAACAAGCCATTCCGCCTCGGATAGAGGGCGGCTGAAATTGTTAAAGCGAGGAAATATTATGATCATTTACGACAAAAAAACGATTGATGACGTCGATGTGAAGGGCAAACGCGTTTTACTGCGCGCTGAGTTTAATGTTCCCCTTGACAAAAAAACGAACGAGATTACAGACGACAGACGGATTCGCGCGGCTTTGCCGACGATTCATGCGTTGGTTGAGAGAGGCGCTCGTCTCATTATCGTGTCCCACCTTGGGCGTCCGAAAGGCTTTGATCAGGCGCTTTCGTTGAAGCCGGTGGCTGAACGTCTTTCCGTGCTTTTGAATCACCCTGTGATCATGGCGGAAGATGTCGTCGGTGATGACGCGATGGCGAAAGCCGCTGCGCTGAAAGACGGAGAGATTCTTCTCCTCGAAAATGTTCGCTTTCACAAAGAAGAGACAAAGAACGATCCCGTATTCGCCAGAAAGTTGGCGTCGATGGCTGAACTTTACGCGAGTGATGCCTTTGGAGCGGTCCATCGTTCTCACGCGTCAACTGCTGGTGTGGCTTATTTGCTACCTGCCGTGGCCGGTTATACGATTAACCGTGAGCTTGAGATGCTCGGCAAGGCTGTCGCCGATCCTGTTCGCCCGCTGACTGCTATTCTCGGGGGATCTAAAGTTTCCGACAAGATCGGTGTCATTCGCAATCTGATCAACAACGTCGATAACTTGCTTATCGGCGGCGGCATGGCCTATACATTTTTAGCGGCGAGAGGATGGTCAGTCGGGAACTCACTCTGTGAAACAGACAAGATTGATCTCGCCAAAGAACTGATCGATTTGGCGGAAGAAAAAGGCGTGAACTTCGTCCTGCCCGTCGATACCGTTGTCGCAGATCATTTCGGCGAAGACGCGACTCCCGTCGTGGTGCCGTCTAATGAAATTCCGGATGATATGGAAGGGCTCGATATCGGTCCGGAGACGGTTCGTCTATTCGCGGAGACGATTCGACGCTCAGGCACGATCGTTTGGAATGGTCCCGTCGGTGTTTTTGAGTTTGAAGCCTTTAGCCACGGAACGCGTGAAATCGCGCGAGAGATGGCCGATTCAAATGCTGTCTCGATCATCGGTGGCGGTGATTCAGCAGCGGCTGTCGAGAAATACGGTTTATCAGACAAAATGGCTCACGTTTCGACAGGAGGCGGCGCTTCGCTTGAATTCTTAGAAGGAAAGGTCCTTCCGGGTATCGACTGTTTGCTCGATCGCGATCCGCGTGCGCTTGTCGCAGCGGGGAACTGGAAGATGAACCGCGAGCTTCCGACAGAAGCGACGTCATTTTTAGAGAAACTTCTGCCGCTCGTGTCTGACGCTAAATCGAAAGTGATCGTCGGCGTTCCCTTTACGGCACTCGACGCCGCGCTTTCACTTTGCAATGGAACGCCGATTCATGTCGCCGCGCAAAACGGGCATCACAAAGATTCCGGCGCGTTCACGGGTGAAGTCTCGATGTATGCTCTCGCGCGTATGCATGTGCCGTACGTGATCATCGGCCATTCAGAGCGCCGCGCGTATGCCGGTGAGACGGATGAGCTCGTCAACGAGAAACTCTTATCCGCATTGAGTTGGGGTATCCGCCCGATCGTCTGCTGTGGAGAATCAAAAGAACAAAGACAAGCCGGCGAGACGGCCGTACACCTTGTCTCACAGATCGAGCGCGCTTTTGAAGGTGTTCCCGAGACGTCTCTTTGTCAGATCATGGTCGCGTATGAACCGATTTGGGCGATTGGAACAGGTGATGTCGCGACGGAAGCTCAGGCAGAAGAAGCTTGCGCACTCATCCGCGATGTCTTGACGAGACTCTATTCTGCCGAAACGGCTTCACTCGTGAAGATTTTATATGGCGGATCAATCAACGCCGACAACGCGGCAGGGTTATTTGCCCAACCGGCCGTCGATGGCGGTCTCGTGGGCGGAGCATCTTTGAAAGTAGATGATTTTGCTGTGATCGCGAATGTCTAATGGCAGATCATCGCATGAATCACAAGAATATAGACGAAAGAGTGAATGAATGACAAAAATAAAAAGGCGCCCCGTCGCATTAATCATTCTTGATGGATGGGGAATTTCGGAAGACACAAACGGGAATGCTGCTCTTGCGGCCGATACACCGTTTCTTGATCGTCTTCTAGAAGAATGGCCGGCGTCGAAAATTAAAACGAGTGGTCGCGATGTCGGTCTTCCCGATGGCCAGATGGGCAACTCGGAAGTAGGCCACACGAATATCGGAGCGGGGCGGATCGTTTATCAAGATCTCCTGAGAATTAGTAACGCGATTGAGGATGGCTCATTTTTCAAGAATGAAGCGCTTCTCGGCGCTATGAAAAATGCAGCGGATAACAAGAAAACGCTTCATTTGGCCGGTCTTCTCTCAGATGGCGGCGTACACAGTCATCTGACGCATCTTTTCGCGCTCATCGATATGGCGAAGCGAGAAGGTGTAGAGAAAGTGGCGATTCACGCGTTTTTTGATGGACGTGATACACCACCTGAATCCGGTATTAAGCATATGTCGGCGCTTCTCGATCATATCGGCCAAGCAGGTCTCGGCCAAGTCGCGACATTGTCCGGCCGGTATTATGCGATGGATAGAGATAATCGCTGGGATCGCGTCGAGAAGGCCTACCGCTGTTTAACGGCCGAAGGATTTGAAGGTCAGCGCGCCATTGATCCGATCGAAGCCATCCGTTCTTCTTACGATAGAGGAGTGACCGATGAGTTTATTGTCCCTGTTCTATTGACGGATGAAAGCGGGGAACCGATCGCGCCAATTCGCGAAGGTGACAGTTTTATCTTTTTCAACTTCAGACCTGACCGGGCGCGTGAGCTCACGAGAGCATTCTGTCAACCTGGGTTCGATAAGTTCCGCGTCGCTCATACGCCGATGGGACTTCATTATGTGGGGATGACGGAATACAGCGCTGATTTTAGCTCATTCCCGAATTTTATGACGGCTTATCCGCCGGAAGAATTGACGGGGACGTTCGGAGAAATTGTCTCTGATGCAGGCTTGCGACAACTTCGAATCGCCGAGACAGAGAAATACGCTCATGTGACGTTTTTCTTTAACGGAGGCAGAGAAGAGCCTTATTCTGGCGAGGATCGCATTCTCGTTCCTTCGCCTCAAGTCGAGACATACGATCTCCAGCCTGAGATGAGCGCGCCGGAAGTGACGGACAAACTGTTGGAAGCGCTTGAACAGACGCCCGATGTGATCATTCTCAATTATGCGAATGGCGACATGGTGGGGCATACGGGGTTTTTCGATGCCGCCTGTCGCGCGATGGAAACAGTCGATCAGAGTCTTTCGAGAATTGTGCCGGCGATACTCGATCTCGGCGGTATTGCGCTGATAACAGCTGATCATGGGAATCTTGAAGAAATGATCGATGTTGTCAACGGCGGACCTTTCACGGCGCATACAACAAACCCCGTCTGGCTTATCGGAGCGGGGCTTGAAGAAGGAATATTATCGGACGGTCGTTTGGCTGATTTGGCGCCGACCATGCTCGATATTTTAGGTTTAGAAAAATCGCCCGGGATGACCGGTCGATCACTATGGATAAAGTAAGGAAATGTCGTCATAAAGCGATAAGAATCGTTTTATATGACGTGTTATACTATTTGGGCGAAAAGATCGCCAGCAATTGATCAATGGGGGAGTAAAATGACAAATAAAAAGAACTTTGTAACCATGGATGGAAACACAGCGGCGGCGTATGCCTCGTACGCTTTTACAGAAGTCGCGGGTATTTATCCGATTACACCGTCTTCCGGGATGGCGGACAGTGTTGATCAGTGGTCACAACAAGGCAGAAAGAATATATTTGGACAAAATGTTCATGTTGTCGAAATGCAATCGGAGGGCGGAGCGGCCGGTGTCGTTCACGGGTCTCTCGCGACGGGCGCTTTGACAACGACTTATACGGCGTCACAGGGCTTGCTCCTGATGATTCCCAATATGTACAAAATGGCGGGAGAATTGCTTCCGGCCGTCTTTCACGTCTCAGCTCGCGCGATCGCGGGACATGCGCTTTCCATCTTTGGAGATCACAGCGACGTGATGGCCGCGCGCCAGACAGGATTTGCTATTCTCGCCTCTCACGGTGTTCAGTCGGCGATGGATCTCGGCGTTGTCGCGCATCTTTCCGCGATAAAGGGGCGCGTTCCTTTCGTCCATTTCTTCGATGGGTTCAGAACGTCACATGAGATTCAAAAGATTGAGGTTATTAGCTACGACGACATGAAAAACCTCGTCGATATGGAAGCTGTTCAGGCTTTCCGTGAGCGTGGGCTGACACCTAATAATCCCTGTCTTCGTGGATCGGCGCAAAACCCCGATATTTTCTTCCAAGAGAAAGAAGCGGCGAACCCTTACTACAACGCTCTTCCTGATATCGTTGAACAGTACATGGATGAGATCAGCGCGCTGACAGGGCGCGAATATAAGCCGTTTGTTTACCACGGTGATCCTGCCGCGAAAGAAATCATCATCTGTATGGGTTCAGTCTATGACACCATCTGCGAGACATCTGATTTCTTGAACGCGCAAGGTCGCAAGACAGGCGTCGTTCATGTCCACTTGTATAGACCGTTCTCAGCGAAACGTTTACTCGCGGCGATTCCTGAATCAGTCGAAAAGATCGCCGTGCTCGACCGTACGAAAGAACCCGGCGCTTATGGAGATCCTTTGTTCCTAGATGTTTCAGCGGCTCTTGCCGATGCCGGTCGCGATATCACGATCGTCGGCGGTCGCTATGGTCTCGGGTCAAAAGATACAAGACCGTCCCACATCGCGGCTGTTTATGATCTGTTAACAGAAGACGAGCCGAAACCACGTTTTACGATCGGTATCGAAGATGACGTGACCAATCTCTCACTTCCTGCGGGACCGAATATCCAAGTCTCGCCTCCCGGTACATTTACAGCGCGTTTCTGGGGCCTCGGTTCTGACGGCACTGTCGGAGCGAATAAGAACTCCATCAAAATTATCGGTGACAATACACCGATGTATGCTCAAGCGTATTTCTCATACGATTCGAAGAAATCGGGCGGTGTGACCATTTCCGACTTAAGGTTCGGCCACACACCCATTCGCGCGCCTTATCTCGTCGGAAGCGCCGACTTTGTTGCGTGCCACAATCAAGCGTATCTACAGCTTTACGATATGCTCAAGGCATTGAAAAAAGGCGGTTCGTTCCTTCTCAACACGACGAGAAGCGCCGAAGATCTCGAAGAGTTTTTACCGGGGCAGGTGAAGCGCTATCTGGCAGAAAATGATATTGATTTCTATATCATCGACGCCGTTCGTCTCGCGCAGGAGATTGGGCTCGGCAGTCGCATTAACACGATTTGTCAAGCGGCCTTCTTTAAAATCAGTAAGGTTATTCCCGTTGAGGAAGCCGTGCGCCATATGAAAGAGGCCATTGTACGCTCCTACGGTGACAAAGGTGATGAAGTCGTCAACATGAACTACCGCGCTGTTGACACAGGGATTGAGAAAGTTCAAAAAGTGGACGTGCCGGAAAGCTGGCGCCACGCGGAAGACGATCCTGTCAAATACCGTGAAGCACCTTCTTTTGTTCTGAATGTCGCCGATATCATGAATCGTCAAGAAGGAGATTCGCTCCCTGTTTCAGCATTCGCCGATTATGTCGATGGAACGCTTCCGCAAGGGACATCGCAATTTGAAAAACGTGGAATCGCCGTCAAGGTTCCGAAATGGATCCCTGAGAACTGCATCCAGTGCAACCAATGCGCCTATGTGTGCCCGCACGCCGTCATTCGCCCATTCTTGCTGAATGAGGATGAAAAGGCGAACAAGCCTGAGACCTTTGAAACATTGAAAGGTATGCGCCCCTATGATGCGTATGA
>CAZBOM010000007.1:19535-22047 GCA_964493375.1 uncultured Mageeibacillus sp.
TTTCCGCGTTCAGATCTCAGCGCTCGATTGTACAGGTTGTGGCTCGTGCGCCCAAACGTGTCCCGCCAAAGAAAAAGCTCTCGTCATGGAGCCTCTCGAAGACCATTTGGACGAGGTGAAGAATTGGGAATTCGCGCAATCACTCTCGAAAAAAGAAAATCCCATGAATAAGACGTCGGTTAAAGGCAGCCAATTTGAGCGCCCGTTGCTCGAGTTCTCCGGCGCGTGTGCCGGCTGTGGTGAAACGCCGTACGCGCGTTTGACGACACAATTGTTCGGTGATCGCATGATGATCGCAAACGCGACCGGTTGTTCATCCATTTGGGGAGGCTCTGCGCCATCGATGCCGTACTGCACAAACGAAGATGGTTTCGGTCCGTCATGGGCGAACTCACTCTTTGAAGATAACGCGGAATACGGTCTCGGCATGCACCTCGGTGTCAAGCAATTGCGCCGTCGCGCGACTGAAATGATTGAAGAACTTGCCCGGAAAGAGATTCCTCAGGAACTGAAAGAAGCGATTGAAGTCTGGTTCGAACGAAAAGACGAGAAAGAACCGGCTCGTGAAGTCGCCGACCAATTCTTGGACGCGTTGAATAAAGCCGAACTGTCCGATGAAGCACAAGTGCTTCGTGAGAAGATCCTCGAACTCAAAGACTACGTGATGTTGCGTTCGACGTGGATTATCGGCGGAGACGGATGGGCTTACGATATTGGCTACGGCGGTCTCGATCACGTGTTGGCTTCGGGAGAAGATGTCAACGTATTAGTTCTCGATACTGAAGTTTACTCCAATACGGGTGGACAAGCCTCAAAGGCGACACAACTCGGAGCTGTCGCTCAATTTGCCGCCGGCGGTAAAGCGCTCAAGAAGAAGGACCTCGGTATGATGGCGATGGCGTACGGTTACGTTTACGTCGCTCAAGTCTCTATGGGTGCCAGCCAAGCACAGACTCTTCGCGCCTTGCGTGAAGCGGAAGCGTGGAATGGTCCGTCACTCGTCATCGCGTACGCGCCCTGCATTAACCACGGCATACGCGGCGGCATGTCGGAGACGCAACGCCGTGAGAAAGATGCGGTCGAGACTGGTTACTGGCATCTCTGGCGTTACAATCCGCAAGTGCTGGCAGAAGATGAAGCCAAGAATCCCTTTACCCTCGATTCGAAACCACCGACGAGAGACTACACTGACTTCTTAAAAGAAGAAGTTCGCTATACCTCTCTATACAAGAAATATTCGGCCGAGGAAGTTGAAGAAATCTTCGCGCTTGCTCGAAAAGCGGCCGAAGAACGTTACCAAGGGTATGTTCGCTTAGCTGAACGTGCCTAGTTCAAAACAAATGGACGGCGAGCATCCGGTCAACATGATCGGGTGCTCGCCTAAATGACCTAACCTATCGTGCGCGCGTATGCGTCGCGAAGCGAACGATTCGCGCGATGTGTCGATATCGAAAGAGAGAACCGATGAGGTTCTCTTCAACATCTATACCGATGTTTCGTTGAGTTCTTGTTTTGTTCAATTAATATAGAAGAGGTGAAGGCTTATGAGAATCAAAGACAGTCGATCAATCATTTTCAGTGATACACCTGTGCCGGATCTCTTCATTCAAGATATGATGCCAAAATTAAGTGGCAACGCCGTCAAGAGTTACTTATTTCTCAACAGTGTTTTTCAGAATGGCTCTAGAAAAGCGACGCGATCAGATCTCGCCGATCGCTTGGGTATTTCTGAGGAAGCGGTTGATGACTCGTTGCTCGAATTGCAGAAGATGTACCTTATCACGGTTGGTGATCAAGATATTTCGATCAACGACTTGAAGATGCAAGAACTACAAAAGCGTTATAAGCCCGTGACCTCGTCATCGCCAAATGAGATCGTCGGACGAGAGAAAGTTCACAAAGAGCGCGAACTGATCGTCAATCAGATCAATATGACATTTTTCCAAGGGATGATGACGTTTACATGGTACGATCACATCGATCGTTGGTTTGAGGTTTACGGTTTTGATCCCGAGGTGGTGTTCGCCCTTTTCCAAGAAGCTGCGAATAACAATCGATTGAATGGTCCTGGATTCGCGATGCGTGTGGCGGAAGATTGGGCGTCGGCCGGAGTCCGTACCTATGAGCAATTATCTCGCTATTACACGTATTTTATGAAGAAAAACGAGATCAAAAAGCTCGTCGGCAAACGACTTCGCCGAAGCATGACGGAATACGATCTCAAAGATGTCGATATGTGGATCGACGAATACGGGTATGGTGAGGACATCATTGAAGAAGCACTTTCGAAGACGCGCGGCGCATCGAAACCAAGTGTGCGTTTTGTCAGCGCCGTTCTTAAAGGTTGGTACGAAAACGATTTAAAAACGCTCGAAGATGTACAAGCCTATGAGAAGAAGCGTGTCGAAGAGTTGAGCGCACTGCACGGCAAGACGGCTGCGTTGAGACGTGACAACCGCGATAACTTCACCCCGGACGATGATCTTGACTCGGAAACCGACATGAGCACAGG
>CAZBOM010000008.1:0-21987 GCA_964493375.1 uncultured Mageeibacillus sp.
CACTTCTTCCGTTGCACCACGCTTTTGAAAACACGTGCGGTTTTCTCACCGTGTTGTCTTCAGGTGGGACGATCCACATCTGCGATGGGCTACGCTATATAGGGAATAATCTCGAGGAATTTCAAGTCCATTTGACGGTTGTCGTGCCGGCCGTGTTAGACGCGATTCACCGTCGTGTCATCAGTGAAGCGCAACGATCGGGACAATTTAAAAAACTCAAGATTGGCATGTTTGTGTCGACGCTTTTATACAAAATCGGCATCGATAAACGCCGTTCTTTATTGAAAGATGTGCTCAACAAGCTAGGCGGAAATCTAAAATGGGTCATCTGTGGTGCCGCACCGGTTGAGCGTGAGACATTGAAGTTTTTCCGCGCTATCGGTGTTGAAGTTTTGGCGGGCTACGGCCTCACGGAAGCGTCACCGGTCGTCGGAGGCGGCAATACAAAGGTCAATCAATTCGGGACGGTCGGTCAGCCACTGTCCGGCGTTGAGGTCGCAATCGACAATGGCGGGAAGCGCGGAAAAACAGGAGAGATTCTTGTGCGTTCCGATATCGTGATGAAGGGTTATCTCGATGATCCTGAGGCGACAGCTGAAGCCATCGACGAAAACGGGTGGCTACACACAGCTGATATCGGTTACTTTACAAAAAAAGGCAGCCTCGTCATCACGGGACGCAGTAAATCAATGATTGTCCTTTCAAATGGCAAGAAGGTTTTCCCGGAAGAGATTGAATCTTTGCTTAATCGCCATGAGATTGTCCGCGATTCGCTCGTCTTTGGGCATGAGGGACCATCGGGCGAAATCGTAATCACCGCCAAAATTGTAGTTGACGAAGAAAAATTGCGTGAAATGCAAGGAACGGACGCGACAGAGCAAAATTTGCTACGCCCGATCGTTTCGATCATTGAAGAAGTCAATCGGAGTTTGCCCTCTTTCAAGGGCATCCGCTCATATTTTTACAGTTTTAAAGACATGGCGAAGACGACTACGCTCAAAGTCAGACGCGGCGTTGAACTTAAAGAAATTGAAAATATCTTTACTCAAACGAAAGCTTCTTGGCAGACACTGCGCGGTCAAAATATCGATGATTTTGTCGACAAATATGTCTACGGTGGAGAAACACTTACCGAGGATGAAAAAACGGCTCGAATAGCTGATCGCAAAATGTTTGCTGATGCTCGTGCGGCGCGAAAGAAAAAAGAGAGAGCTCAGCGCAAGCTGCGTAAAAAGCGCGATGAACTTGAGCGTAGAATTAAGACATTGAGAGAACGCGATCAGAAACTGAAAGAACTCGAAGATCGTCTCATCGCTGATGAGTTAGAGTTTAAAGCTGAAGTGAAGGATATCGTTCCCTCAACCACCGATGTGAAGGAAATTCATTCCGATCGTCAAGAATGATCAATCGTTGCGTGAGTGGTTTTCGATTTGCCATGAACAGACACGTAACCGCCCATGTGACCACGTGCTTTTGAGAGTGCACATAGAAGACTGTATGGTGACAGGTGCCGCTGTGCAAGCATCCAAAGGAGGTCTATATGAAAAAGTATGTTTGGCTCATCAAAGCCCCGCATGACAATCGAGATCCGCATTTGACGAACACATGTACCACATTTCTCAAACAAATTGAAGAGCAACTTGGTTTTGAGCTTGAGTTTACAGAAGACTTTGATGTTTTTGCAAACCAGCCTCTGAGATTGTTTTTCATTGGTTCCGGAGGCTCGGAACAGCTCTTCAAATCTGTTTATGAGAAGGTTGACGGGCCCTATTATTTATTGACGATGCGCTCGCACAATTCTTTGGCCGCTTCGATGGAGATTCTATCCTTTTTGGGAGAGCAGGGTAGACAAGGTGAAATTTTGCACGGTGATCCCGACGAGATCGCGCGTCGTGTCGGAACTCTCGTTAGAGCCGCCGACACGAAAGAGAAATTGAAAGGGATGCGACTTGGCGTTACCGGTGAATCAGATTGGCTGATCGGTGCTCCTGTCAATCCTGACACCTTGCGCGAACGGAGTGGCATGGAACTCGTCCATATTCCGATGTCTGAGATTATGGAAGAGTGGAAAAAGAATACATATGAAGACAATAAATGGACGCTTCAGCTCAAGAGCATGGGATACAACGCTGATGAGATGGAGAGTGCTCTCAATGTCTATGGTGCCTGTCGTAGGATTGTCGACCGCTATCAACTTGATGGATTTACACTGCGCTGTTTCGATCTTCTTGAGCCTGCGTGCATCTCCGGATGTATTGCCCTTGCTATTCTCAATGCCGAAGGGATTTGGTCGGCGTGTGAAGGCGACAGTCGATCGCTCGTTTCGATGGTTGTGATCGGCGAACTGACGGGACAACCTGTCTTTATGGCAAACCCGTCGAGATTGTTCCATTCAAAGAATGAAATCGTATTCGCGCATTGTGTGCTCCCACTTGATATGACGGAACGATATAAGCTGACAACACATTTCGAGAGCGGTCTCGGTATTGCGATCGCCGCTGATTTGCCTGCTGATGCTTGTACTGTTTTCAAATGTCGTGAGGATTTTGAGACGTATTTTGCGGCGGATGCTCGTATTTTAACGAGCTTGCACGAAGGTAATCTATGCCGCACCCAGATTGCCCTTGAAATCCCTAAGGGGCTTGACTATTTCACAACGCGGCCGATCGCAAATCACCACATGATTGTCCTCGGGCATTATGAAGAACTGGTCGATGAGTTTTATAAGTTGTTCTAAAAGATAGTAGACGTAAACCGGCAATATGAACCCCTCCTGCTTCTCGCGGAGTGGTGTTAGAGATGGCAACATGAACCCCTCCTGTTTCTCGCGGAAAAAGCTCGGCGCAGGAGGGGTTAACTGTTTTCTTTATAAACCGAAGTAATCGTTTTGTCGCCGGAGGTTGGTGAAGAGTTCTTCTTTTGTTGTAGAACGAAATTCGTATATGAGGTATTCGGGGTTGATGCGATCGAGAATTTGCTGAAGTCCGGGCATTTCCCAAACTTCATGTCGATCTATTTTTGCGACGTGTTCATAGCTGACGCGATAGCGGTCGTAATAATCCGGCTCGCGATCTTCTTCTGAAATCGATTGAGCTAGATGCGTTTCGGGTAGTTGGTTTTCAGTTCGCGATTGACTTTTGAGTTTTGCTAATGATGTCGGTGGGAGCGATCGCCGATATTCGGCACACGATTGTTCGACAAATTCGCCTGTGAGTGATTGGTGCAGGTGGACGGCTTTCATGTAGTGGAGTAAGTCTTCATGTTCGTTGAGAACCTGATGAATCCATGCAATGGCATCATCTGGCGTTCGGATGGATGGGTTGGCATTGAGAAGATGCCCCAGATCAACAACGAGGCCTTTTTTTTCATAGTGAATGGAGTCGAGAAGAAATCTTGTCATAGAGGCGTCTTGGAGATTAAGTCCCGGCCACCAGAGATTTTCCATGAGAAAATGAAATTGGTATGGACGTCCGCGTGTGGCAGATGTTCTGCCTTCTCCGTACGGATCTAACAAGGTGTTGATCAGTTTGATCGCTTCGCGAAGAACTGTCTCGTCATCGTACATGAATTGATAATCGAATGCTTCATCGACGGAGACTTGCGAGACATGAAAAATAACGTATTCGACGTTTTGAGAATCGGCATACTCGAGTGAACGTCCTAAATAATGGATTAATGAATCTCTAGTTTTCCCTTGGAAAAATTCTTCCCAGACGGCACGTGCGCCAAATTCGTGATCGAGCCACGCATGATCTTCGAGCCAAAAACTCATCCAGTCGGCATAAAAGGGGAGATGAATGCCGAATACTTTCTTGCTTGGGAATCGTTCTTCAATTTTTTGATCGCACCAAATCACCTCGAATCCATCGAGGTTGTATTGATTGAGCAAGCTGAGTTGCTGAGCAGGCGTGCCAAGCCATTGAACACGATCTTCAACATCAGCGAAACTAAGTAATGTTTTCATGGTTTCATTCTATCATTCGGGTGGGGATATGCTATGATTGAAAGGCGAGGAAGTTTGGTTTTTGCCGGCTGTCTCGTTCTTTCATGTTTAGAATTAGCTGTTCGACTAAAGGGGGTATCTTCGAATGAAAGCATCTAATCGTAGCTATGCCATGCAGGCATCGCCTATCCGAAAACTTGTTCCATATGCCAATGAGGCGAAAAAAAGAGGTGTTAAAATCTATCATCTCAACATCGGTCAGCCAGATATTGAGACACCAAAAGTCTTTATGGAAGCTGTTAAAAAAGCCGATGTGGACGTGCTGGCATATGCCGACTCAAACGGTTGGGAGCCGCTTCGCCAGAGCATCTCTAATTACTACAAGCGTATTGGACTCCCGTATGAAGTGGCCGATATCATCATCACGAACGGTGGGAGTGAAGCACTGCAATGGGCTTTCCTTCTTACATGTGATCCCGGAGAAGAAATTCTAGTTCCCGAACCTTTTTATACGAACTATCGTGGGTTTGCCGCGCCGTTTGATGTTGTGCTAAAACCGATCACCACCTATCCCGATAATGGCTTCGCGCTACCTTCAAAAGAAAAACTCGAGTCTTTGATTACAGAGAAGACGAGAGGTATTGCTCTCTCGAATCCCGGTAACCCGACCGGTGCCGTCTATTCGGCAGAAGAAGTTCGCATGTTGGCGGATATCGCGCGCGATCGCGACTTGTATATCATCGCCGACGAAGTTTACCGTGAATTTTGTTATGACGGAAAAGAAGCGACGAGCTTCGGGACTATGACCGAAATTCTCGACCGCGTTATTATCATCGACAGTGTTTCCAAACGATTCTCCGCTTGTGGTGCGCGTATCGGTTCTCTGACATGTAAGAACAAAGATATCATGAGCGCCGCCTTAAAGCTCGGGCAGGCACGTCTCTGTGTCCCGACACTTGAGATGATCGGTTCGAAAGCACTATACGATTTAGATCCCGATTATTTCACACCCATTCGCGAGCGCTATGAGGCTAGACGTAACATCATGATCGACGCGCTTCAGAAGATGGACGGTGTTCTCTGTGAGCGTCCCGGAGGGGCGTTTTACGCGATCGCCAAATTACCGGTCGACAATGCCGAGAAATTTGCCATTTGGCTTCTGACAGATTTCCAAGTCGATGGAAAATCTGTCATGGTTGCTCCTGTTGAGAATTTCTATCAGACACAGGGAATGGGAGTTGATGAAGTTAGATTGGCTTATGTGCTAAATACGGACGATCTCGCGGAAGCCATGCGAGTGCTTGACATCGCGCTTAAAACATACCCGGGACGCATCTAGACCTTTGATTTGCGCTACATAAATCGCGCGATCACGACTGTTTTATTTAGCCGCTCTGTAAACGAGGTAACTCATTTGCAGAGCGGCTTATTAAATTGTAAAATCTGTCGAATACATCAACTCATTTCATGATGCTACAATATGTAGCACCGTATTATAGCAATCATTGATATTCTTTTATTTGGAAAGTATTCTTGCGATAAACTAATTAATGGAATCTGCCCTATGAGTACGACAGAAAATACATCAAGAATCTACGATACCTATCAAGAGAATGAGCCGATTGATCAGAATGAAGTTGACGTCAATCCGTGCGATCCAAAAGAAACCCCCGCCGATATTGAGAAAAGATTAGATGGTATCCCCGGCAAGACAGGGTGGAAAGTCGGTGAATGTGTCATTTATGATAAGGATCGCGACTTAAAAGTACATCGTGTTTTTGACAAAGAGTGGCGTGAACACTGGCTTTATTTAGGGTCATGGAACGAATGGGAGCGTGTTTCAGAGCTTTGGTTGTATCTTAGCAAAATTAGTCAAACGCTGATGAATCTATCGCCGTTTTTTCGTTTGTTTGGGCCGATGCTACCAAGGGGCGAGTGGTTCAAAACAAGTGAAGGTTTTCTCGGTTCATTTGAGAGAAGATCGAATCTCCCATATTTTGAGCATCTATCAGACACCAGTCAACCCATATTATTTGCGAATATCGTCCAACTGACAGGATTTTTGAGATTGCTTCAATTGGGGGAAAATCTATTCTCGAATGGTGACAGCCATAAGATTATCGATCAATTAGAGGAACGAACTCTTGTTCTTATAGAAGAAGTCGAAGAGCGAATACCTGAAAAGTCAATTTTCACTCGCTGGAGATCTTTTTTGCAACAGAATGCTAAAAGTGTTTCTTATGGCGGAGAACTTTCTCTTTCATTTGGCCCTTACGCCTCGACTTGTTTTGCTTTTACGAACCGGTCCGCTCTATTGATTGACTTCCCTTTTCTTCTAAAGGAAGATATCACCCACATTGACCTTTGCCGTATTATTTACGAAATGCGCTTTCGCGACATTCAAGACCGTAAGTGTTTTGTAGATGCCTATTTTAATCACGAAGTTCCTTCTTACTTTTTTTCACTACTTGCCCACTATCAAGTCATGGTCGTTTTGGAAAAGCTGAGAAGCTGTCCCGTCGGTTCACATCATGAAAAAAGCCTTATTGATGAATTAGAAGGATTATCACGTGATTATGAGCATTTTCGAACGCCTGTACCACGTTGGTATAAGTAATACCAAATACATTTAGCAAGAGATAATCAAAGGAAGATCGTATTAATATGTTATGCTCCATAATTGTAATAAAAAAACCTTAATCGATATCTTCGCATGCTAATAAGTGCCCCGATAAGTTTTGTAAAAATCCTTTATTCATTCACTATAAATATGGAAATATTGTAAATATTGCTACAATATTGGCATATATACAACAAATAATGACTTGCGTTTACTTGTTTTAGGTTATATGATAATTTTGTTGGATTGGTACGATTATTACAAACTTTAATCAAATCTTTTCAAGTTCGTTTTTTATTGCCCTGCTTGTGCATGATCTTAGAGATGATTGTTCAAGTAAAGGGCGAAAGGGAGAGATTATGAACGGAATTAGGTATTTTAGAAAGAAGAATCACATGACGCAGACAGAACTTGCGAATGTGATTGGAGTTACGCAGACGTCAGTCAGTCAATGGGAAAGTGGTCGCAACTATCCTGATATCAAGACGGCGAAAAGGCTGGCAGATATTTTTGGAGCGACTCTCGACCAGATTCTGGGTTCGGAAAATATGACAGAAGATGATCTGCGTTTAGCAGGTGAGCCGTTTAGGTTGATACTTGAAAAAAGTGATGATCTCGGTGATGAGGATGCTCTGTTGCTCGATCAAAAAATCAGACTAGTAGAGTTGATGGATAAATTGTCGCCTATGGCAAGAGCCCGCGTTCTCGATCGCGCCGAAATTTTTTACGAAGTAGCCCAGCTACAAGAAGAAGCGAATAGTAAAGAACGACTCAATTACGATCAGTTAGAAGACAACGAAGCATAATAAGTCGTCTTTGACATCTTGAACTAAACGGCGTCTCGTAAAGTGGCGCCGTTTTACATGTGACATTTAATTAGAAAAGACGAATAAATATTGACAACAATAAAGACGCATGATACGATGCTATTAACCTTAATGGATTACATAGACGGAAATGTGAGTCAAATAAAAATAAGACTCCAAGTAAGTTGTAGTAATCAGAAACAAAGGTGTCCCGCGAGAAGCCATAAAGCCAGGAAGCGAACCGAGGACTCTGAAGCCGGGGTTGCTAAACCCAAATCAAATAGAAACAGAGAAGCCTCAAAACGTGTGAATGTGCCAAAACAGGTTCTTTTAGTCGGATTGGTTCAAGGAACTATCGAGTTCCCACCGACATTGATGTGGCTAGAGCAGGGACAAGAAAGGAGGACGTACTTTGAAAGTACACCTCAAAGAAACGGGCAGATGAATCCCGAATGACAATGGGAATCCTGCCCGTTTCGCATGTTGCAAATGATGCTTCGGTTCAGATACGATATCCGCATGATCAACCACTCAAACCGACAATCGATGAACACTCAAAAACATGTCCTGCTTGGGCTATCAGGAGGAGTTGATAGCGCGGCGGCCGCCTTTCTTTTGCTGGAACAAAATTTCAAGGTGACGGTGCTCACGTTTCGCACGTGGAAAGATGGCGAAAGTCAAGATGATAATCTTGAGCGCGCCAAAAAAGTGGCACAAGTTTTGGAGATCGATCATATTGAGAGAGATGTCGTGTCAGATTTTTATGATGACGTTGTTTGCCCTTTCGTAGAATCTTGGAGATTGGGTGAGACACCTAATCCTTGCGTTCTCTGCAATCCGGCTTTTAAGTTTCGACTCATGATGGAAATCGCTGAGGAGAAAGGTTTTGATTATATCGCGACAGGCCACTATGTGAGACTAATTGGAGAGCCTCCTCAACAGCATCTATGTCGGGCGATCGATCGCAAGAGAGATCAAAGTTATTTTCTGTATCGACTTCCGCGCGCCATACTCAACCGGACACTGTTTCCTCTTGGTCAATACACGAAAGAGCAGGTGAGAACGATCGCTTCCTCGTTTCACAAAGAAGTTGGTCAAACACCGGATAGTCAAGATATTTGCTTCCTTGAGACGTCAAATCTGCGTGACTTTTTATCAAAGCAAGGTGTACAAGACGCGCCGGGATATTTCCTTAACACCGATGGCGACATTATTGGCGAACATAGCGGGAGCTGGCGCTTTTCTGAAGGGCAACGCAGAGGGCTGGGCATAGCTCTCGGTAAACGCATGACCGTTCTGTCGAAAGATAGCGCGAATAATACGGTGACTTTGGGAGATGAAAAAGATGCGATGATTGAAGGACTTGAACTTCGAGAGGTAACATCGATCGATCCTCTTCCCGATCATTTTGAATCACACCTTCAACTCCGTTCTCAAGGTATGACTCATCTTGCAAAAATCAACTTTGACGGCGTAGATAAAGCGAGAGTCATATTTAAGGATCCAATCCGTTTGACATCACCCGGTCAATCGGCTGTTTTTTATTGCGATGACCGCGTGCTTGGCGGTGGCATCGTCGATCGGATGATGCGGCATAGGCCAAATTAATTGCATTTTTCTGCGTTTTAGGCTATAATGCGGTTTGATGGCGAATTATTGGCATTCGCCAAAATAACTGGAATTTGAGGTGAATCTATTGATTGCAAAAACTGATTTGGCGTCTTGTCGCGCTGAACTGGAAGCTCGCCTCGGGCAACGCATTATGCTTAAGTCAAATGGTGGGCGCCGTCGTACGGTAATCCACCAAGGATTTTTAGAGAATTGTTCGTCGAACGTGTTTACCGTGTGTTGTCCCGTCAGTCCAACATATAGCGAACACGTTTGTTTCAGCTATATTGACTTACTTACAAAAGTAGTAGAGATTGCTTTTAACGACGAGGAACTAGAGCAATTGCTCCAACAAGATAACAATTAATTTTGGACAAACATCCGACCTATCGGGGGCGTGCTACGGCACGTGCGAAACTGAATCTTTCACTTGAGGTGCTGGGCTGCCGTCCAGATGGCTTGCATGAACTGCGATCAGTCATGACAACGCTCTGTCTGGCAGACCAGCTTTCTATTCAGTTGGAAAAAACTGACGCTCACATAAATGAAGAAATGGCTTCAGGCGATGATTCGCAACTGAGCTTGCCATGGGAAATTACAACAAACGTAAAAACAATTCCCTCAAATGAGCAAAATATTGTCTACCGAGCAGCAAAATTGTTTTTTGAGCATGTCGGTATAGATCCTTTGTCCGTCAAGCTCAGCATTTTTATTGACAAGCATATTCCCGATGCCGCCGGTCTTGGTGGCGGAAGTGCTGATGCGGCTGCGATTCTTCGGTTTTTATATCAGAGCATGAAAAATGGAATGCCAGTGTTATTCGATCGAGACATTCCATCCATGACTCTTCGTGAGTTGGAACAGATTGCTCTTACATGCGGAGCCGATGTACCTTTTTGTGTATACGGTGGAACGCGGCTTTGTGAAGGAGTGGGGGAGATCATGACGCCTTTGCCATCACTGCGTCCCTTTTTTGTATTGCTCGCGACTCCCTCTCAGAAGGTACAAACGAAAAAGGCCTTCCAGCTACTCGATGAACAGCGGAATCTTAACGGTCGTGCGGATAAACCGCACCAAGATGCGTCAATGTCAAACGAAAGCGATGCGCACACAGGGTATCTTCAGACCGATTCATTTTCCCCACCATTGGAAAATGAAGATGAATACAGGCCAGCGACCCACAATGGAGGGTATCTTCAGACCGATTCATTTTCCCCACCATTGGAAAATGAAGATGAATACAGGCCAGCGACCCACAATGGAATGTTGTTATCGACGATTGATGTTTGGAGAGAAGTGATCGAAAGAGATTCGCTTCAAGCCATGGCACCACTTGTGCATAATGATTTTATCTCAGTCATCAGTGAAGAGTACCGGCAGGTTGCTTCACTGCTTAAAGCGATGCGATCGACATGCGCGCATGTCGTCTCTTTGTCGGGGAGTGGCCCTACTTGTTTTGCGTTGTTCGAAAACATGCAAAAGTGTGAGGAGGCATATCAAGCTCTCGCCTCTGACTTCCCGCGCGTGCGGTTTATCAAAACGCAAATAGACCCCATTTCCGATTTTTAATAGAATGTTTAACTTCCAATACGATTAGCTCTAACCCATCAACATTAACCTGTCCTTTTCTTTAAGAACAGCCAGTGCCAAAAATGGGGAATTGCAAAAAAGCCTTACATATCGTCCGTATCGAGTGAGATTGTAAACGGTCCGCTGTTGACAAGGCTGACATCCATCATCGCTCCGAATGACCCTGTGCCGACAACAGGGACATCTCGTTTTGCCAGTTCGACAAAGTACTCATATAAACGTTCACCGAGCTCGGGTGGCGCTGCTTTGATAAAACTCGGTCGATTGCCTTTTCGAGTATCGGCAAACAGTGTGAATTGAGACACAATGAGAACATCTCCACCGACAGTGGCGAGATCTAAATTGATTTTATCTTCACTATCGGGGAATATTCGCAATTTTTTAATTTTCTGCCAGAGTTGTGCGCAGTTATCCTCATGATCTTCACTGCCCACTCCAAGTAGAATTAAATACCCTTTACCGATAGAAGCACAATGACCGTCATCGCATTGAACTGATGCTCGATCGACTCTCTGAATAATGGCTCTCATAGCAACCCTTTCTAAATGTCAAACGATATCTGTTACTTGAATCATGGTATCACGCTTTGATGCCGGTGGCAGAATTTGTCAGGTGATTAATGCGGTCGACCGTTAAAATCAACGGATAAGCACTTATTCAATTGACAATAGGATTATTTATAAACGGAAAAACACTTCTGTATGATAAAATAACGATGTATATCTATTTGCAAAAATGTGCCGTCATTTTGAAGGCTTTATTTCATGGCGAGCACTGAGACGAAAGTAGAGAGTTGAAAATGAAAAATTGTGAATTCTGTGGAACACAAATAAGCGCTGATTCCGCGTTTTGCGCCAATTGCGGACACCCGCAACAGAAAGTTCATGAAGGACAAATGAATCAAGTGGTATCAGAAGCGCCAGAAGAAGTAGATCAAGTAGCCGTTGAACCGATGGCTGCTGCAGCTCCGGCATTTGGCGAGCAAGTCGCCGCTCCTGCGCCTCCTTATGCGATGCCTCCGGCACCCGCTCCGGAAGCTTTCACAGCACCGGTCGAGGGGCAACCCATGCAAAGCACTCCTCCCCAAGAGCCTGCAGCCTATTATCCTGCTACCCAACCAAACGTGCCGGGGGTACCGCCTGCACCAAAAGCTCCCTCGAAGTTAGCAATCGAGGCGAAAGGGTACTTTCCGTGGCTCACAAAAGGAATGCTTGGAACAACAGCGCCAATGAATATTCTTTTTGCCGCAATCGTTCCTTTCTTGGTGGCTTTTTTCTTCACATTAGGTAATGCGCGCGGTATGGGCTGGCATGCCGGGGCGTTCTTCTTAACGTGGTTTATCAATATTATTTTTATTGGTGTTTTACCGATAGCCGTGTGGTTTATAAAAAAATACTGGGAGAAAAACGAAGCGGCGACGCTCGAATCTGTTTTTGCTGAGTATTCTTCGTATCACAATATCGCCTTGCCTGTCGTCTTGTTTGCGATGATCCTCGGAATGGCTATCTCCGTTCCGTATTTCGGCGCACACATTGTCAGCATGATGTTCCAGTTTGTGAGATACATCTCCTTGGGGGCGGCTCTCGCATGTTTACTCTCACCACGCGACGCTGTCTCTAAAACATGGCTAAAAATCGTGGCGGTGATTGGAATATTTGTCCTTCTGCTTTTCATTGTTGGCGCTTGTTATTCGGCTGGATTCAAGTGGGGATTTAGAAGCTTGCTTGAGTTTCCATACTTCTAATCATCTGACTTGAAATAAGCAAATTGAATTCTTAACGGTAAACAATATCTGGGAGGATTGAACCTCCCAGAAATCTTCACATGGTGGGTAACATGAAAGATAATCGCTTGGATGACATGAATTTAAATGAGCGTCATCGGACAGACATGAATAAAAAAAAGGACTATGGTGGCGTGAACAACGCGAATCATTACGATCGTGTTGACAAAGATCATTCCAAGTCGAATTATCCATCACATAAGGAGAGAAAACGTTCGGTGTTAACACGCTTGTATTCTGCGAAGTTTGTAGCATTTGGCATTGTTGTCGGTCTCGTTTTCGCTGTTTTTGCAGGTGTCTATATTATCTATAAGGACATGATGTCAGGTGTCACATTTGCCGATCCCACTTTTGCGGAACCTTTTGCAGTTAAAGATTTGACCGATAGCGAATGGCTCGGCGGATTGAAAGAGGCGGAAAAAGAGCGAATCGAGGACGATTTTAGAGAGTTGCAAGATTTGTTAGGTCAAGACACAGATGAGCCGAATGAATCAAGTGGAGATGCTGCCGTAAAAGGTACAAAGGGCGATAAAACGAAAAACGTAAATACACCTGAGCCTCAAGCTCCCCCCAAAGTAGCCACCATGAATGGTATCGATAACATCGTATTGTTTGGCGTTGATTCGAGAGCAAACAATTTTAGAGGACGAGCCGATGTCGTCATGCTTATCTCGATAAACCACAACACAAAACAGATCAATCTCGTTTCTCTCATGAGAGCGATGTATGTCAATATCGGAATATCGAAGCATCCTTGGGGGATGCTCAACGCGTCTTATTCATATGGAGGACCAAGTCTCGCCGTCCGTACAATTGAACGCAATTTCGGAATTCCCATTAAGGGTTATGTCGCGATTAATTTTGGTTCATTTATCAGAATTGTCGACGCTGTTGGAGGAGTGGGTATTTCATTGACAGATAGGGAAGCAGCGTATCTTAAAATGGAGCCGGGTTACCACAAAATGAATGGACGCCAGGCTTTAGCGTACTCACGTATACGAAAAATTGACAGCGACTTTCAGCGAAACAGGCGGCAACGGAATGTTGTGAACTCGATTCTTAGTGCTATGGCTTCCGATGGATCAAGAATGTACAACGGAATAAATGTGGTGCTCGCCAACACGAGGACGAACCTTAATCTCGGCCAGTATTTGTCTCCTTCCTATCTTTCATATCAACGCCGGCAGATGCAGTTGC
Source organism: uncultured Mageeibacillus sp. (assembly GCA_964493375.1). Taxonomy (GTDB): domain Bacteria; phylum Bacillota; class Clostridia; order Saccharofermentanales; family DTU023; genus UBA4923. The sequence continues at coordinate 13,548 of CAZBOM010000008.1, forward strand.
CAGCTTGGGAGGATACATACAGGACCTATGTTAGGGGGATGGAAGTATGGCCTTTCAAGATGGCCAACACGCATAGGAAGTTAGTCAGTTTCCTCACAGGGAAATAATGCTAAAACGCCGTCTGTCGCCATCTTGTAGTGTCTTTTAAGAAAAAGCTTATGAGATCGCGCCTTTCATGGTATGGAAATGCTTAGGAGTAATGAGTGGTATCAAAACTGTTAAAGCGCTATTTGACCAAAGATAACCTTCGCTCATTTGGTGTGAATATTTTCTATGATGTTTTAGGTTCATTCTTCTTAGCGCTTGGTATTTATAACTTTGCCGCGCAAGCTGCTTTTGCGCCAGGTGGCATCACGGGTATCGCCATCATTCTGAGACACTATACAGGGTTGCCTATCGGTACCTTGGCGTTGATTTTGAATGTTCCGATCATATTGATCTCGCTCAAAATTCTCGGAAAAAAATTCCTTTTGCGCACGTTTCAGACTATATTAGTTAGTACACTTTTTTTGGATGTCATTAGCCCAAGACTCCCCGTATACAAAGGCGAGCCACTCCTCGCGGCGTTGTTCGCTGGAGCATTGGCCGGAATCGGCCTCGCCATCGTTTACTCAAATAAGAGTAGCACCGGTGGCTCTGATCTCATCATCATGTCGCTTCGAAAATTACGTCCGCATATGTCGCTCGGACAGATTACGATGTTTATCGATGGCATTATCGTCATTTGCGGCGGTATTGTTTTCAAGCAAGTGGACGCCGTTCTCTATGGATTTGTTTATAGCACCGTCCTCGTTCTCATTATTGATAAGATAATGTTTGGGTTTATTTCCGGGAAAATGGCGATGATCATTTCGGAGAAGGGTGAAGAAATTGCCGATCAGATTGGGAAAGCCCTTGATCGCGGATCGACTATTCTTCATGGAAAGGGAGCGTATACTCATGGTGAAATCCCTGTGATCATGTGTGCGTGCAGCCGCTCGCAAGTTCCCGAACTTAGAAAAATCGTTAAAAAGATTGATCCGTCGGCACTAATGATCGTCACCTCCTATGATGAGGTGTACGGCGAAGGATTTATGCCGATTGATGAGTCGTGATTGAAAGAGAAGGTTCCGCTGTGCATGCATCTAAGAATGTGATCAAGATGATAACGATCGTTCTTTTAACTCTATCCTTTATTTCATTGATGTTCATCAGTGCTTCGTGTAAAAAAGAGCTGCAACAACCTGCAGAATCGACGGAGCGACAGCTGAACGAACTAGGTTATTCAAAGGCTTTTGATTTTGAACTGATTGATCAAATGGGGAAAACACATAAGTTGTCGGATTACCGTGGAAAAATTGTTTACTTGACCTTTTGGGCGACCTGGTGCGGCCCTTGTAAGCAAGAACTCCCCGATCTCGAAAGTCTTTATAAAGATCGAGGGATGAACGCGGGAGAGGTCGTTGTGCTCGGCGTCGTTCTTCCTTCTAAGGTGAAAGCGGCCGTTGAGAGTGAAGAGCCTCAAGAACTGACAGTTGACGAAATCAAAGCGTTTTTGAGTGAAAACAATGTGACATTCCCCGTTCTTATGGACGAGAGTGGAAAGACATTTTTAGATTACGCGATCACCGGATTGCCGACGACATTTTTGATCGACCGCGAAGGATTTTTTATCGGCTATATCCCGGCATCGATTGAGAGATCTTTGATGGATCATTTCGTTGATGAGGCGTTACAAGCTAAGCGTAATGACGCGTGATTATTTTGTCATGTTAGAATAGAAGTCGTTTTTATCGAATGGGATTAAATCAGGAGGAATAATATATGCTTGATATTGTTTATATCAGGAACAACCCGCAAGAGGTAAGCGAGAAGCTGGCAAGGCGTGGTTTCGAGATTGATTTTACTGAGTTCTTGGAAGCTGACGCCAAACGTCGCGCCATGATGCACGAGAATGAGGAGTTTAAGGCAGAACGTAACCGTAAGTCGGCCGAGATTCCGATTATCAAAAAAGAAGGCGGTGACATTGCCGCTTGGACGGAGAGCCTGCGCGAACTCAGCGAAAAGATTAAAGAAAACGATATCTTAATCAACAAAATGACTGAAGAACAGCTTGAGTTTTTGAGAGCGATTCCCAATATTCCGGCGGATGAAATCCCTGCCGGCGGAAAAGAGAATAATGAAGTCGTCTCCGTTTGGGGAGAGCCGATGCCTATTGATGCGTCGACGAAAAATCATGTTGACCTCGTAGAGTCGACGGGAATGATCGATTATGAAAGAGGCGTCAAACTCTCAGGAAGCGGTTTCTGGATTTATCGTGGTGCCGGCGCCGTTCTCGAATGGGCGTTGCTTAACTATTTTGTCAACGAGCATTTGAATGACGGATACGAGATGATGTTGACACCGCATATTCTCAATTATTCTTGCGGATATGTCGGCGGACAGTTCCCGAAATTTGAGGACGACGTTTTTCAGTTAAGAGGTGGCGGCGATGAATTTCAGTTTATCCTTCCGACGGCCGAGACAGCGTTAACGAATGTTCATGCCGATGAGATCCTATTGGAAGAAGAACTGCCGAAAAAGTACTTTGCCTACACACCTTGCTACAGACGTGAAGCAGGATCCTATCGCGCGAATGAACGCGGTATGATTCGCGGACACCAATTTAATAAAGTCGAGATGTTCCAGTATACGCGGCCGGAAGATTCAGAAGAAGCCTTTGAGGAACTCGTCCGGAAAGCAGGGCGACTTGTCGAAGGTCTGGGGCTCGTACACCGAATAAGCCGACTCGCCGCAGGCGACTGTTCTGCCGGAATGCGCAAGACTTACGATATCGAGATTTGGATTCCCAGTATGCAAATCTATAAAGAAGTCAGTTCAGTATCGACGGCGGCTGATTACCAAGCGCGTCGAGGCAATATTCGTTATCGAAGAGCTGATACAGGTAAAGTTGATTTCTGCCATACACTCAATGGTTCGGGACTTGCGACTTCGCGCGTTATTCCCGCGATCGTTGAACAGTGTCAGCAATCGGATGGATCTATCGTGGTGCCGGAAGTACTGAAACCGTGGATGCACGGAATTGAAGTCATTCGCCCGATTGGCGAGGACAATGCCTGATCGCTATAGAACAGTCCGACGCGAAGGTCGCTTTGAGTTTTTAGAGCGCGGCTCGCGATTTATTGGAATTTGTCGGCCGATCATTGAGGCCAATGACGCGATTACTTTGCTCGATGATGCGCGCAACCTGTATCCGGAGGCGACGCACTATGTTTACGCATGGCGTATTGACAGGCCGGTACAACTTCAGCGGTTCTCTGATGATGGAGAACCGCAGGGAACCTCAGGCAGGCAAGTGCTTGAGGTTCTTTTGAGAGAAGAAATCGACAGAGCGGCTATCGTTGTTGTGCGATATTTTGGCGGGATTAAGCTGGGAACGGGTGGTCTGACGCGCGCGTATTCACATGCGGCTAAAGGCGCTCTTACCGAAGCCGAACCGATCGACATTGTCAGATGTCAAACCTTTTCACTGACCACTGATTACGCCGTTTTTCATCAGCTTTCAGGGCGTCTTGAAATGGACGGTTATTTTCAACAAACACCCGATTTTGGCGCGTCCGTTCAATGGATTGTCGGCGCAACGGAAGATCGTGTTGATTTGCTCCATGAATTGGTCATGAATATTTCTTCAGGTGAAGCTGTTCTCGAGCCTGCAGGAGAGATGTGGCTTGAATCTTCTCGGGCATTTGGTGAAACGTAATGGCTGTCACCGACGCCTGAGCCTTCTTAAGACAATACGCTGTCATAAACTTCTAGGACGGGTATACGGATTCAGCTCGCTCTTTAAAGGGCGTGTATAATATCAACGAAGGACAATCTTTCCGATCACATGGCTCATGGATCTGAGAGAGTTTATTAATATTATGTGGGGGACTCTATGGCTGGTCATTCTAAGTGGAATAATATCAAGCGACGAAAAGGCGCTGTCGATGAAAAACGCGCGAAAATCTTCTCAAAATTAGGTCGAGAGATTCAAGTTGCCGTTCGCTCAGGTGGTCCCGACCCCGACAAAAATACGCTCCTTCGCGATGTCGTGGCGAAGGCGAAATCGTATAATATGCCGAATGACAACATCCAGCGTTCGATCAGTCGGGCGGCCGGCGATAGCTCGGCGGAAAATATTGAAGAGATCCAATATGAGGGATACGGCCCCGGTGGCGTCGCTGTGATGGTCAGAGTCTTGACTGATAACAGAAATAGGACAGCGGGAGAAGTGCGCCATATTTTTGATAAATACGGTGGCAATCTTGGAACCGACGGATGTGTCGCTTTTCAGTTTGAGCGTAAAGGAACGCTCGTCATCGAACGCGATGATGACCTCGACAGCGAACAAGTCTTTATGGATGCGCTCGAGGCGGGTGCAGAAGATGTTGATATCGACAATGAATACATTATCGAGATAACAACGTCACCGGCCGATTACGCCGTCGTGCGCGATGCTTTATCAGAGAAGTATTCATTTGCCGATCAAGACCTCGGCCCTGTACCGCTGACATGGGTTGTGCTGGAAGATGAAGAAACTATTTCAAATATGACGAAACTCATTGATCTGTTGGAAGACAATGACGATGTGCAGGATGTTTATCACAATTGGGAACAAGAAGACGATGCCTAGTGAGTAGAGAATAACGATGGTTCAAGGTTGGTTTAAACGCAGAAGAGATTTGCGCAAACCTGAAAAGGAGAGCGCGACAACTGTTCGCGATGAACGCGAATCACCATCCCCTGAGCCTCTTTTCAATCCGTTCGGTCGACTAGCCGATGCTGTCATCACGCAGATGAATGAGCGTAATATCGCCTATGAAGAACAGACTCAAAATGAGATACGTGAAATTCTTGAAAAAATCGCCGTGATCTCTTTCGTCGGATCAAGTGGTACAGGCAAATCGACGCGTGCCATTCGCGTGGCACGTGAGTATCAGATTGATTACATTATTGACGACGGGCTGTTAATTCACGGCGGCGCGATTGTCGCCGGCGCTTCAGCAAAGCGCGCGGAATCAAAAATGGAATCGGTGAGGCAAGCGTTATTCCTTGATCCCGTTCGCGCTGAGACGATGAGACGTGCTTTGATTGAGCGCCTTCCGAGCGCGTTGATGATTCTTGGCACGTCCGATGCCATGCTATCTCGTATTTGCGAGAATCTCTGGCTCAACCAGCCCTCAATTAAAATCCGAATCGAAGATGTGTCAACGGAAGATGAGCGCAACCAAGCGAAGCAGACGCGACTTTCAGAGGGGAAGCATACGATTCCAGTCCCAAGCATGGAGATCAAGCATGAATTCTCCGGTTATCTCACAGAACCGTTAGCGCGCTTATGGCAAAAATTTGATCTCGGCAGCGTCTTTGGTTCGCAGAGTTCGCAAAATCCTGCTGATTATGACAGAACGGTCGTGAGGCCGACATTTTCGACACTCGGTAGTTATTCGATGTCTGACCAAGCGATGAGAGATCTTGTCAGTGTTCTCGCTCTCAAAGTAGATGGTGTCGAAGAAATAGTCGACCAAAAAGTACGCAAAGAGCCATATGGGATTATTCTCGATGTCGATTTGGCGATCTACTACGGATCGAGCACTCAAGCTGTCTTAGCGGAGACGCAGGCCGCCGTTAGCGCCGGCGTTGAGCTTTATACAGCTGTCAATGTGCTCGCTGCCAATGTTCGCGCTGTCCGTGTCACAAAAGAGCGCAACGTGTCTTTTGTCTCTCCCTCTATTTCTTAGAAAGACTTTCGCGTGTCTCGACCGTCGCCAGAAATAGGTACAGGCGGGCTCATTCTCCCCGGAGGCGCCTCTGTTTTAACTTCGTATACGGCTTTTAGGCGAGCGCCCATTTCGCGGAAAAACATGTAAATCTCAGACGCATAAAAACGTGGATCAGTCGCGTATCCGGTACAATTCAACCCGAGTTTATCACCGATATATAGCGCCCTTTGCAGATGAAAACGTTGTGTCGCGATCACAGCTGTCTGTACTTTGAAAACATGAATGGCACGGTAGATCGTGTCGTATGTGTCTAACCCAAAATGATCCATAAAGATGGCTTCATCAGGGATACCTTGCTCAATGAGGTATTTATACATGACACGTGGCTCATTGTAGTTATCTTCGCGGTGGTCACCGGAAACAATGATTCGTTTCGAGACTCTGGCGCGATAAAGCTCAACAGCGCCGTCGAGTCGGTCTTGGAGCATAGGCGACGGCTTTCGATTGCCAATTACTTGAGCACCTAACACGATAATGCAGTCAACACCACGTGGGAGATCATCGATTTTATATGTGCGGGAATTTCCTTTTATAGCGATGTAAGCGTATATGAAGAAAACCGAGCCAGTTAGAGCCAGAAAAATACCTAAAATGATGGCTGCAATCCGAATTATGACTCGATACCATCGTTTGGACGACCACTTCTTTTTTTGTTTTATGTTATTCATCGGCTCATGTTAAAATAATTTCAGGAAATTGTCCAATCGAGGAGGATATCCATGAAAGGGTATCATCAAAAAAAATATTTCTGTTACATCTTAATAGTCGTTTTTTTGATCGCTTTGTCTGTTTTTGTTTGCGCGTGTGCGCCGAAGACACCGACTGAATCAACCCTGCCGACGAGCAAAACACTTCCTACTGAGACAAGTTCAATAGTTGAGACAACGCTTCCGACCGGTAACCAAGCTGTATACAGGGGACTTCCCGGTGAACGTGAAGATCGGCTTACGGTCGGCATCAATGATCCTAAAGCGTACAATCTCAATCCGTTCGCATCGGAAGAACGATTATTCCCTGTCGATCCATCATGCTTTTACCAGCCTATTTACCAGTCGTTATTTACTTTTAGTCCGCAATCGCCCGCCTATGAAGCCATCCTTGCGAATAATTTCCAACTCAATGAACAAGATCTTCGCATCAAACTTCGCCATGATATTTCGTGGCACGATGAATATCCTTTTACGGCAAAGGATGTCGAATTTACGATTGACGCTCATCGGAAGTTAGTGACACAGAAAGGCCAATTGCTTGATCGCTTTGTCAATCAAGTAACGGTTGAGGACGAACATACCGTTGTCATTTCATTTAAACCCGATGAAAAGAATGCCGGTTGGCATATTTTAGATACTCTCTCTTCAATACCCATCGTCGCAGAGCATATATGGGCGCCAGTTTTGTCAGATGCCCCAACGATCGAAGCGCTTCTCGAGCGGAGTCTTCGTGTCATAGGAACGGGGCCGTGGAAACTATATCAAGAGGATAGTTTTTCTATCTCGTTCACAAAACTACCGAAAGATAATGAAACACCGGGGCCTAAGTTTCTGACCATTTTAAAATATTCTCAGCCGGGTTTTGCCGCTCGAGCCGTCTGGAACTCTGATATAGATTTACTCTTGAGCTCACTCGATCTGGGATTGGATATTACGGGACCTAGTGACGTCGCTTCCGCTACGGTACGGGCTGACATGCAATACGTTTATTCCGGCGAAATACTGAGGGGCGTGGCGATTAACTATTCGAGTCGAGAAGAACTAGGCTCACGAGCCTTTAGAAAGCTTCTAGTCGCTATCGCGAAGGCTCACGATACCGATGCTTCTGTCGATTTGCGAAGGACCCATGTACTCACGGTGCCGTCGATCATGAATAAGCTCGATCAAGTGACGCTTCAATCGATATTTGGCGCTGTCACGGAAGATCTGCTTAGTTCTCTGATCGAAAAGTCAGGCTTGACACCACAACCGGATGGTAAGCTTTTTAAAAACGATGAGCCATTAAAACCATTGACGCTTGTGTATCCTGAGCATGACAAGAAGGTCGCATTTGAGTGCGAGCAATACGCGGCGATTGCGGCGACTCATGGTTTGTCGATCAACTTATTGCCTGTGACGGAAAGCGTCTGGAATGATAAATTGTCTACAGGCGATTATGAGCTTATTTATATGCAATCTGATATCAACGAATCGATGGTGAAGACCGTCAAACGATTAAGTGACATGTCCGCTACCCGTCATTCAATCGGAGAGTTTGTAACAGAGTTTGATGTCAATCGTGCGGCAGAAGTGTTAAGTGAATTTCCTGCAGCGAACGGTCGAGAAGCCTTTCTAACGTATTATCAAAAACTGGCCAATTGGATGTTGGAAGAGCATCTATTTATCCCTCTGGAAGCCGATCATCAGCTTGTGGCGACGATCAACACGAAGATACATAAAGATTTGCCATCCGGTTCAATCTTCTTGTCTCCCGTCGAATTTCGACCATTGCCTCTTCCAAAAGAGTAGGAACTACAGACAAATAGACTGAAACAAACCTTGTCAAATATCATCATATATGCAATTATTGAATGTGCCGCTTTAAAATGTAAAGTTGGGAGCATAGCTCAGCAGGGAGAGCACTTGCCTTACAAGCAAGGGGTCATCGGT
>CAZBOM010000009.1:0-19759 GCA_964493375.1 uncultured Mageeibacillus sp.
GATGCCTTCTTGTTTGAGGCTGATGCCGGGCGAAGATGACGATGTCATCACGCGAGCACCCGCTCCCGCTGCGCCGTAGACCATGTTGATCGCGGCGATCTCAGATTCCGATTGCAGGAATACGCCGCCGGCTTTCGGCATGTGAAGTGACATATATTCGGGGATCTCGCTCTGTGGCGTGATCGGATAGCCAAAATAGCACCGACAACCGGCGCGAATCGCGGCTTCCGCGATGGCTTCATTGCCCTTCCAAAGTTCTTTTGCCATACAAAACCCCCTTACTCGCGTTCCACGGCGATGATGGAATCCGGGCACATGCGCGCGCAGTTGGCGCACCCGATACACTTGTCCATCTCCTCGACCGTGGCGGGGTGGTACCCCTTGCGGTTTGTGATATTTTCATCTAGAAAGATGATTTTTTTCGGACAGACCGACACGCAAAGGCCGCAACCTTTGCACCGATCTTGCCGGAACGTTACTCTTCCAGTAGCCATGCGAATTGTCCTCCTTCTTCGTCACTCAGTTCCCATGGTTTTATCATGTATAAATCTATCGGAAAAAAAGAGCCTTTGAGTTGACCCTTCAATTCTTTCTCAAATTGGCGTTCACCTACAGTATAGATCAGAGGTAAATCGAGAGCTTGCGCCACTTGTGCCGCGAACGCGTCACCGCGCAAAATGTCATCTGCTGTCGTCTCGCGTCCGAGATGCGTGTTGTTGACAATCCCCGTCACGTCTTGTTTGCTCATCGCCTGCGTCATACGCAAGTAGTGGATCGTCTTTTCGATTGTCGCGTTCTCAGCACGGTTTTGGTTGATGACGAACCAAAAATCGTAATCGATCTTATCGAGTTGCGGTTGATAGACGCCGAGAAGACGCGCGCCGGCCGGGTCGCCACCGAGATCGATAATACTCTGTTGCTCGCGGTTGACAAAAATCGACATGACATCGGGCGGGAGCGCGGGGATATCGGCTTTCCCGCGATTCGACGTGACAAAAACGGTAACGCCTTCGCGCTCGAGTTCTCGGCTTCTCTCGTAGGAACGAAAATAGGGGTTAATAATATCGAGGTCGGCGAGCGCCGTTTTTCGCCCGTCACGTGCCATCGCCATCGCGAGATTGACGGCGAATTCCGTCTTGCCCGTTCCATAATGTCCCGAGATGATCGTGATTTGTTTCTCAGGTAATTTCAAACTTACAACTCCTTCTCATAGACGAGCACCGGTTCACGACCGGCGAGCGCTTCGCTGATCGCTTCCGCGAGGGCTGTCAACTCGTCTTCTCCGGGGTATACATGGACAGGCGCAAGGAAACTCACACGATCCGTGATCCACTTCACAAAAGATTTTCCGTACGCGAGACCACCCGTTAAGAGAATGGCGTCGACTTCGCCGCTTAGCACCGTGGCCGCGCTTCCGATCTCTTTGGCGACTTGATAGGCCATGGCTTCAAAGATCAATCGCGCTTTGTCGTCGCCCACATTCATCCGCTGTGCGACTTCACGTCCGTCGCTCGTCCCAAGATAAGCGAGAAGTCCGCCTCCGCCGACGAGCGCTTTCTTTAATTCGCTTTCCGTATATTGTCCGGAATAGCAAAGCTCGATGGTAGAAAAGAGCGGGAGTCCGCCCGCGCGTTCGGGGGAGAAGGGCCCGTCGCCGGTCAAGGCGTTGTTGACATCGATAACCTTGCCCTTTTTGTGAGCTCCGACGGAAATGCCGCCGCCCATGTGCGCGATAATCAAGTTGTAATCTTGGTAGTTGCCGCCTTGTTCATTCGCGAAGCGGCGTGCGACGGCCTTTTGGTTTAAGGCGTGGAATACAGAAATTCTGTCAATGGCCGGCCAACCGGACACTCTCGCGAGCGGTTCCATTTCGTCGACAATGACAGGGTCGGCGATATAGGCGTTCAAACCGTGCTGACGCGCGATATTGTGCGCGAGGATGCCGCCGAGATTGCTCGAATGCCATCCGTAACGGCAAGATGTCAGATCTTCGATCATCGCCTCGTTGACCTCGTAAACGCCCCCGTCGAGTGGGTGTAACAATCCGCCCCGTCCGACGATGGCGTCCATCGTTCCGGCGTCGATGCTCTCTTCCGTGAGAATGTCGAGAATCAGTTGTTGTCTGACGGGGAGTTGGCTCGCCAGATCTATGAGGTGATCCATTTCGGCTCCGTGGCGGATCGTCTTTGTGAACGTGATTTTTCCGCCGTCATAGATGCCGATTTTCGTCGATGTTGATCCGGGATTGATGATGAGTAATTTTGTCATGATGCCTCTCTTGTCAGTCAGTGCCATTGCATTCGATCAATTATGACGTTGTTATGTTTCGTTGCTTTTCGCATTTATTGTTTATGTTGTCTCTTTGGCTCGTACGGCTTTTGCCATTTCGCAAACAGATGGATCGTCGTATCTGTCGCCTCACGAGAGGCACGCTTCTGTCTCTCGTCTTTTTTTCTCGGCGGCGACGTAGAGCGCCAATGTGATGGAATTAAGCTTCGCTTCTTTGGAATCGCTTCTCGATGTCAAAATGACGGGGGCTTTTGCGCCGAGGACGAGTCCTGCCCCCGGGGCATCGCACAAGAAAGCGAGCGCTTTATACAGGACATTGCCGGCTTCGATGTTGGGCATCAGCAAGATATCGGGATTGCCTGCGATCGGGTCAGTGATGCCTTTGTGGAGTGCCGCATCTTTGAAAAGAGCGTTATCGAGAGCGAACGGACCGCCGACACGGCATCCCGTCAGTTCCCCGTCTTGGTTCATGCGGACGAGTTCTTCAGCGTCGACTGTCGCCTGCATGGCGGGGTTGACTTTTTCGAGCGCGCAGACGCAAGCGACTTGCGGCTCTTCTAATCCGAGCAGATGAGCGACTTCAACGGCATTTTCAATAATGTGCTTTTTCGCTGTGACATCGGGAGCGATACACATGGCCGCATCGGTGACGATGGCGGGACGTCCTGTCTTCGGAATAAAAAAGAGACCGATATGCGAAAGCAATTCTCCGTCTCTTATCCCTGTTTCTCTGTTTAAAATGGCCTTGAGCACATAAGCGGTGCTTACAAGGCCTTTCATAATTGCGTCGGCTCGTCCCTCTCGTATCAAGTGGACGGCTAATTTGCACGCCTCTATGTCATCTTCCTCTTCAATAATTTCGTATTGGCTCGCGTCGACACCACAGTGCTCGCCGGCTTTTAAAATGTCATCGCGTCGACCGATGAGAATAGGCTCCGCGATCCCCAGTTTAGCCGCTTTGTCAACAGACAGCAGTACATCGTCATCTTGTGCCGCGGCGACCGCGATACGCTGACGCCCCAAATCGACAATTTGCTCACTCATGAAATCGAAAGACTGAATCATACAAACCCTTCCAGCGAATCGCTCTTGTGCTTGCCGTTATCTCATGACATGTTCTTACGTCAATAAAGTCGACTCTGCGCCGGAGGCAGTGGCCGACTATACTTCTCTCCCATCACCTAAGCGACTTACCTCTTAACGCTTGTTAATTGAGCGTTATACATTCATGCATCGCAAGATGAATACGGTTCTTGACTAGTTCACAGTGTACTCTATGAAGCCTAAAACGGTCAACCAGTTTTCAGAAAGTAAAAAGCCTCAAAGGCTTGAAAATACGGGCTTTTCAGGGATATGATTGCATATTTATAAATACGCTTGTTGATCATCTTATCGGCAAAAATAAACGCCCACGGAGGTGTTAACGTGGGCGCTTATTTACAGAATGCTTAAGAGGAGATGTGCATTTAATTAGTGGTCAACACCGACCATGACATTGCTGGCTTTGATGACGGCATAGGCTTCCATCCCGGGCTTCAGACCAAGTTCTTTCACGGCATTGATCGTAATAACAGAGGTAAGGACTGTTCCGTTGACGTCGATTTTAACGACGGCATTGACGGCGCCTTCTTCAATCTCAAGAACGGTTCCTTTTAGTTGGTTGCGAGCACTTAGTTTCATTTTCATTTCTTCCTTTCTGCCGGTCGCGATCATGTGATCTTGCCAGTGCTTATCGCGGTGTGATCGCAATACTTCAATGATTGCGATGACTAGTTTCCACTAACGTCAATTCCATCATAAAGCGATATGGTTGTTTGATGGTGTCGCATGTTACTGGAAGTGCAGAAAAATAGTACTTCACAAACTTCTTTCTACGCGTTGTTTGTCCATTCGAACGATGATGTTCGTGTTTAGTCTTTTTTTTGCGTTATCATGTTTAATATAAATAAGCTTAAAAAGAGAATTTTCTCAAGGAGACGAGATAATGAACAACCCGTGGAAGCTTTACGATGCGCTGATTGAGGGAGTGGATCCCACATGGAAAGTCGACTATTATTCGCATGGCGCGACATGGTGTGAGGTCTGGTCCGGCGAGCACACCGGGGTCGCGATGTCTATATGCGAGAGAGGCCCCGGGCAAATGTTTCCCGCACCTGTGGAAGGGATGCCTTTGCGCGATTTGGCGGCGATGATCAAGTCGTGGAATTTCTTGGAAGCTTCTCTCGGCGCGGCGGCTTTGAACTGCTACTACAACACCGTTAAGAATGTTCACGATCTCGGTGGTTTTCGTGGATTGGAGATCAGTACAGGCGCTGTCGACCAAGAGAAACGGAGACAGTTAAACGCCTTTTTCGCTTTTCAGGATGAGATCGCCGGAAAGAAAGTCGCTGTCATCGGGCATTTCCCTCATATTGAAGAACGTTTCGGACAGATTTCTGACATGATTGTTATCGAGCGAAACACTCAAAAAGGCGATTATCCCGACCCCGCCTCTGAATACATCCTGCGCGATCAAGATTATGCTTTTATCACGGGGACAACATTGACAAATAAAACGCTACCGAGGCTGCTTGAGGTGGCCGGAGATCATTGTAAAATCAGTTTAGTCGGCCCTTCGACGTGTATGGCGCCCGCGCTCTTCGATATGGGCGTTCACAATTTTTCCGGTTATTGTGTTACCGATCAAAAACTTGTGGATCAAGCGATTCGCCGCGGTGAAGTGATGACGATTTTTGATGCCGGCTATATGGTGAGTATTGATCGCCCATAGAAACGGGCAATTTATAAAGTAGATTAGGCCATGACAACTATTTTAATTGCCGATGATCAACCCGATATTACACGGATTCTGTCCGATTATGCGAAAAATGAAGGCTATCGTGTTTTAGTCGCGCACGATGGCGAAGAAGCGTTGCGCCTTTTCGAAGAAAACCAAGTCGATCAAGTGCTTCTCGATGTGATGATGCCAAAAAAAGACGGATTCGAAGTCTGTCGGACGATTCGCCGTACATCGTCTGTGCCGATCATTATGATCACGGCGCGCGGCGATGATTTTGAACGGATTATGGGACTCGATTACGGGGCAGATGACTATATTGTCAAGCCTTTTTCTCCGGGCGAGGTCATGGCGCGCATTCGCGCCATCCAGCGCAGAGTTAAGAAAAAAGATGACAGCGAGGACATTCTAAGAATTGAGAACCTCGAAGTGGTACCGCTGGAGAATCTCGCGATCATCGACGGTCAAAAGACAGTGCTGACGAGAACAGAAGTTGATTTGCTCTACTTATTGGCCTCGAATCCCGAGCGTGTTTTTACACGCGATCAACTTCTCGATTTGTTGTGGGGGTTCGACTATGTCGGAGACGCGCGAACGGTGGACTCTCATATCAAACGATTGCGAGCGAAGCTGACAACGCCTCATCCGACATGGGAAATCAACACGGTGAGAGGACGCGGTTACCAATTTGTCCTTTTAAAATAAAGAGGTAGTGCGGTGAAACACACTTTTCAAAGAGCCTTAGCGGTTAAATAATATTAAAAGGTAGCGTGCTGAAACACTCTTTTCCAAAGAAAGAGTGTTAGCGGTTAAATATTATTAATAGGTAGTGCGGTGAAACACACTTTTCCCAAAGAGCTTTAGCGGTTAATAAAGAGGTCGCTCTGTGAAACACTCTATTACAAAACGTCTCATCCTTTATTTTGTGGCAGTACTTCTTCTTTTTGCGCTTTTAACGACTGGTATTTATATTTGGATATATCGCCGAACCGTCATGGCTCAGGCGAAACAGAATTTGATCGACCGCGGCCAGAGGATCGCTGAATTCCTGACGAAAGGGCAGGCAGGTTTGTCACGCGATCTATCTGCGAATGATCCTTCTTTCGAGACAAACGAGAGCAAGCAACTGCAGGGTCAAGGTAAAGGCAAACAGGAGAGGCGCGGTCTCAAAGGGTATCGAGTGGGGCAAAACGCCTCTCTTACCATGTTGAACGACATTGAGATCGGCGATCTTTGGCTCATCGACAAGAAAAGCCAGACAGTTCTCACGGCGGCGAATAAGAATATTGCTTTCGATCAAATTCCGGAGAGTATTGACTCACTTCTCGGGCAAGTATTCGAGGGTGCGGCTGTCTATTCTGAAGATTTCGGAGCGTTTTTCGGGACACCTTCGATGACAGTGGGTTATCCCATTCGAGACGGTAGCGGTGATGTAGCGCTTGCTTTCTTCTTGCATTCGTCAATCAAGGAGGCGACAAGCGGCTTGATGAGCGCTTGGCAAGGCCTTTTATTATCGCTGCTCGTCGCGCTTGTCGTCGTCGTGTTGCTCTCGGTCGTTCTTTCACGTCGATTCATCGAACCTCTCAAAAAACTGAGATTGGCAACTGAGCAATTGGCGGAGGGCGACTACCGTGTCAGAACGGGGATCAATATTGAAGATGAAATCGGACAGTTATCGCGAGAGATCGATGTTTTGGCTATTAAGTTAGAGGAAGCTGACGTTGAGCGAGAACAGGCTGATCAGCTCAGACGCAAGTTCTTGTCAGAAGTCTCACATGAGCTTCGAACGCCCGTCACCGTCATTCGCGGATCTTTGGAGGCGCTTCGAGATGGCGTCGTCAAAGAAGAAGATATCCCCGCTTATTACGAGACAATGAGCGCTTCGGCCGGTTCTCTCGACCGACTCGTCAATGATTTGCTTGATCTCACGAGATTAGATAATCCCGAGTTCACCTTAGATTTAGAAGAAGTCAATCTACTCGATGTCGCCGAAGATGCCGTTAGACAAATGCGGCCGATCGCAGCCAAAAAAGACATCACTGTTGATCTCAATACAAGCGGCGGCGATTATGTGATGACAGGCGACTACGGACGACTTCGTCAAATGCTGACGAACATTCTCAGTAATGCCGTCAAATTCTCACCGAACGGCTCGCGCGTTGTGGTTGATTTTTACGCCGGCTCACTTCCAAGTTCAGGCGCTTTCGATCCTACAAATTATCATGCGATCATTCGCGTTCAAGATGAAGGTGTCGGCATGAGTGAAGAAACGATCAAACATTTGTTTGATCGTTTCTATACGACAGGTGAAACGAGAATCGACAGCTCGGGGCTCGGACTCGCCATCGCCAAGAGCATCGCTGATCGCCATCAAATAGATATTCACGTCGAATCACGCGAATATCAGGGAACAACTGTTTGGCTCGCTTTTCGTTGTTCTAGATGCCTGTGAACCCCAATTCAAAAAGAATATGTTTAGGGAATTCAAAGCGAACCGTCATCTCCGGGTCGACGATTTGGCAGATTCGAAGCTCTCCGACGAGGCTCATCAGTCGCGCTGCGTCGGCTTGACTCAAGTTCGCCATTTTCGTGAGAAAGACAAACATGTTTTCCACGGCCAGCGGGCAGGCTTCGTCGAGTGTTTTTGCTGTGGCGATGGCGGCGTAGACTTCATCAGTCTCGACAAACGGAGTCGGCAAAGCCGAAGCTTCGATGACTTGTGTTGAAAGTTGAATGCGTGCCGGCGTCTCTGCGCCGCAGACGCAAACTTCGCCATCTCCCATGAGGGCATGGACGTCGCCACATCCGAACAGCCCGCCGTCGACCGCCGCATGAAGATAGAGTGACGTTCCTTCCCCGATCAACTTGCAATCCATGTTGCCGCCGTGCTTACCGGGGACGCCGTTGGAGATGCTTCCTTCGGCAGGTGCCAGTCCAATCACGCCGATCATGGGCTTAATCGGCAGCTCTAATGTGCCCATCGTTGTCTTGACGGAAAGCTTGCCGTTTTCGTTGCTCATGACTTGAGTAGACGATTCGGTGATGCCACGTATAGCGCCACTTCCGGGAATGAGCGCCATGACGGAATTGCCGGTTAAATCGAGTTCATGAATATCAATGCGGACGATGTCGCCCGAGCGTACACCCTCGATATAGATGGGTCCTGTTGCCGGGTTTGTAACGCTCCAATCCATATTGTCGAGCGTATCGTCGTTCGATTGTAGTTGGTTGCTGTAGCAATCCTTTGTGTATACAGTAAACGTTTCACCTTGCGCCACACGCATGACGGGAGCGCGATCAGGCGTAAACGCATAAAATACTGAATGATCTTCTAATGTCGACATAGGTTCTTTCCCTTTCTTTGATGCTCCTTGCCGGCATCGCTATTTTTTTGATATTTTTGCAAAAAGGCGCTTGAAGCTCGCGATAGACAGTTCAGCTTGCCCTGTAATCCCATCAGGTCGCCACACCAAAAAGATGATCATGAGGAGGGCAACGACGATTTCCGTTGAGCCGGAAGCTTCGAAGCCGACTTTCGTGAGCAAGGGTTCGACTTGTCTCAAACCTTGGCGAACAAGCGTCAAGAAGATCGTTCCGAAGAAGGCTCCGGAGATAGACATCGAACCACCGATGACCAGCATCGACAGAAGCATAAACAGAAGCCCCATATAAAACGAGGAGGCCGTGATGGAGAGAATGTAATGCGAGTAGAGCCCACCTGCCAAACCGCCGATGAAGGCGCTCGCGACATACCCAAAATACCGCACTGCGAAGATATTGACTCCGCTGGATCTCGCGGCATAACGGTCATCGCGGCTCGCCCTTAGCTTTAACCCAAGTGATGACTCTTTAAACAAGAGAGCGACGGCAATCATGACCATGGCGACGATGAGTGCCACCCAGAATGTCGTCTGGCGTGATCCACCCAACGTAAAGGTTCGAGGTCCGTTCGTGACTTGAGACCACTGAGACAAAATGACATTGATCACAATGAGTAGCGCGAACTGTGTGATCGCCCCGGCCGCGTCATGGAGACGCATCATTGGCCAAGCGATAAGAGCGGCGACGAGCATCGAGACGAGCGCGCCTGCCAGCAACGCTAATGGAAAGGGCAGATGCAGTTTGACGAGAAAACCGTACATGGTCGGGATTTGCATGCTCTTGACAGCCGGTGCCATGGAGAAAATCGCTGACGCGAAGGCTCCGATTCCAACATAACCGACGTAGCTCCAGTTCAAGATCCCTGAGTGTCCCATATAAAGCTGGAAGCCCAGCACCATCACAAGTGTAATCGACGCGTATGTGAAAATATCGTCGATGAAAGGAATGTTGAGCCACCAGATGATCAAACCGATTAACAGTAATATGCCTACGAGTAGAGCAACGGATGTGGCTTTTTTCGTCAAGTCGCGGCGATGCAAATTGATCGCCGAATTGACGCCTTGTTCATTCTGATTCGATCGCAAATGCTTAGAATTTTTCATCCTACACGCTCCTCTTGATAATTCCCGCGAATGAGACCTTCAGGCTTAAGAATTAGGAATGCGATGACGATGGCAAACATCACGGCATCACGATATGAAAGCAATTCAGTCGGGAGAACCAATGAAAGTACATTGGCAACCAAAGCGTAGAGATAGCCTCCCAAAACAGCGCCCAAGAGCGAGTTCATACCGCCGATAACGACAGCGATAAACCCTATGAGTAGCGGGGAGGAACCCATCAGCGGTTCAACACTGCCTGTTCGCGCTGTCCAGAAGATTGCCACGACTCCGGCGAATAATCCGCTAATGACGAAGGCGACTGAGATAACGAGATTTGCAGGCACTCCCATCAGGCGAGCTGTTACGAAGTTTTCTGCGGCGGCTCGCATGGCGATACCGAGTGGTGTTTTTTTCCAAAGCCAGAGCATGCCCAGCAGCAACACCGCCGTCGTCACGATGATGATCACATTGCGCGTCGGAGTGACAACGCCAAACAACTCAATATTGGTACTTAAGAATGATGGCATGGGTACAGCTTTTGACCGGGGGCTAATCCATAGTTGAAAAGAGTGTTGTAAGACGACGCTGATGGCAAAGGAGGTAACCAACAATGCGTCAAGTGAGCGACCACGGAATGGTCGGAAGGCTATCATTTCACTTAGGTACCCAATAATGGCGCCTCCGGCAATCGCTGCGATCAATACCCATGCCCATCCAAGATTTGTAAATGATCCTAAGAAGTAAAGAATGTATGCGGTGGCGCTGATGAATTCGCCATAGGCGAAATTGATGAGTTTGCAGATACCGTACACCAGCACCAAGCCTAAAGCGATGAGCGCGTAAAGGCTGCCCATGCTCAAGACATTGATTCCAAATTCGAAAAAGACGATTGAGTTCATGATTGTTCACCCCCTTTATCTGATCCCAAATAAACGGATGTGATATCCACTTCCGCGGCTAATTCCTTGGCCAAGCCGGCAAAGGCTACTCTGCCGTTGGAGAAGAGATAGGCGCGATCGGCGATTCGAAGGGCGCGTTCGGCGTTTTGCTCAACCAGAAGAATCGTCATCCCGCGAGATTTTAGCTCAACGATCAGTTCAAAAACTTGATCGACGCGATTGGGTGAAAGTCCTAGAGAAGGCTCATCCAACATCAAAAGATCGGGATGCGAGATAAGGCCGCGTGCGATGGCCAGCATTTGCTGTTCACCTCCGGACAACAATCCACCACCTTGGTGATAACGTTCTTTCAGGATAGGGAATAGTGTGAAGATATCCTCCAAGTCCTCGGCAAAACGTTTCGCTTGGAAGCAGCCAAATGCGCCGATGCGTAGATTTTCTGCCACGGTCAACGAGGGGAAAATCTCGCGCCCTTCGGGGACTAACGCGATACCTAATTTATGGAGTTGTTCAGGTTTTTTGCCGGCTACCTCCATGTCTTTGAAGCAGATACTTCCGGCCTTTGGTTTGAGAATACCGGCAATCGCTTTCATGACCGTGGATTTACCGGCACCGTTTACACCACATATGCTAACCAATTCCCCTTCGTTGACTTCCAGTGACACGCCGTGTAGGGCGGTGACGGAGCCATAAGCGACGGAGAGATCTGATACTCGGAGTATAGGCTTCTCAGCCGCTGTCGGAATTGAGTGATTATCTGAGTTATGATTTCGATGTTCGTTCATACTGCTGCACTCCCTAAATAAGCCTGAATGACCTCGGGATTCTTTTGCACTTCTGTCGGAAGTCCCTCGGCAATTGTCGCACCGCTACTTAAGACGTGGAGTCGATCGCACAGCTCCATGATGAGCCTCATATCGTGATCGACAATCAGGATGCCAATATTTTTGTTCGCAGGCATAGGTTTCAGTAGGGCAAGAAGTTCGTCTGTTTCTAGTTCGTTAAGTCCTGCCGCAGGTTCATCGAGCAATATAAATTTTGGTTTGGCGGCCAAAGCGCGAGCGATTTCAAGAAGTCGCTGATCGCGGAAGGTGAGGCCTCGCGCGAGAAGCTCTGCTTTGTCCGACAACCCGAGCTCTTCCAGAAGATCGGCGGCAATGCCAAGCGCTTCACGGCGACTGATACCCACGCCGATGGAGCCGATCATAAGGTTTTCAAGGCATGTGAGATTCGGGAATAGACGGATGGTTTGGTATGTGCGCACTAAACCACCGCGCGCCACATCGTACGCCTCAAGCGCACTTAAGTCTGTTTCATCTATTCCGACATAACCTTCATCCTTTGGCAACATGCCGGTAATAATGTTAATAAAGGTTGATTTACCTGAACCGTTTGGGCCGATTAAGCCGAGAATCTCGCCAGTTTCAAGATGCATGCTTACATCATTGACTGCCTTCAAACTTCCGAAAGTCTTGTAAACAGACGTAACGGTTAAGGTTGATTTATTTTGCATAACGGTAATCTCCAAAACTATACAAGCGTGCCCTACGTCCAGAAGGACACGCTTGCTTTTTTAGTTTAGATTCAATCGATGACATCATTCATGTGATGTCAGTTGTCAATGGATTAAGGTTTCGGAAGGAACTTAGGTTGCATCCACTTAATGAAAATCGGTTTACCATCGACTAGATCAACGATAGCGGCCGTTTTATTCGGCTCGTGACCCGTCGCGGCATCCGACCAAGACAGTGTTCCTGTCAAGAGGTTGAATGTGGTCTCTTCCATATATTTGGCCATTTTGGCGCCATCTGTCCCGACATTCTTGATAGCTTGTGCGAGAACGGTCATAACGTCGTAGCCGGCAAGTGACCAGCAAGCATCGACTTTGCGTCCGTGGACTTTCTCGTAGGACGCGGCGTATTTATCAAATCCCGGAACGGCCGCTTCGCTCGTGAAGCTGTGTGTATCAAACTTGACATTGTTGCCGAAATCTTTACCCAACAGTTCAAAGAGCGCCGGATCGTCATAGGCGTCACCACCGTAAACGGGGAGATCGATACCCGCCGTGCGGAACTCTTTTAACAGTGTGCCAAGATCGGGCATGTAGGAGCTGACATAGATGAAATCAGGTTTCTCCGGCAGTGCTCTGAAATGCGCGATGATCGCCGCTGTATCGAGTTTGCCCTGGCTGAAGATATCTTCTTTAACGACGGTTCCACCCAAATGCTTAAAGGATTCAACGAAATAACGTGAAAGGCTCTTGGTATAGTCGATGAAGTCATCGGTTACAACATAAACAGACTTGAATCCATCTTCTTCATAGGCGATTTCAGCCATGGCCGAACCCATGGTGGTGTTCCACATGGAGAGTGTGAATTGTTTGTCACCCAGCATCGCGCTTCCGTACAGTGGTGAGGATGCGGTGGGGCTGATGCCGACGATGCCGGCTTCTTGTGCCGCGCGAGCAGCAGGTCCGCCGAAGTCATAGTCTGAAGAAGTAATAATCGCTACCGCTCCTTTGTCGACCAATTGTTTACCCACTTCTGAAGCGATCGCCGCATCAGATTTGGAGTCCATGTTGATGAATTCAACTTTTTTACCGTTGATGCCACCTGCTTCGTTGATCTCAGCAACTGCCACGGCAATACCCTCTAACGCCGGTGCGTCGATGGAAGCCTGAATGCCTGTCACCGACATGCCGCCTCCGATCAGAATCTTGTCGGTGTCTTTGCCATCGGGCGATGGTTTATCATTGCGACATCCTACGTTACCTAGAATAGATAACGTAAAGATCAACACCAAAAACAGAATAGTCAGTCTTTTTTTCATTGTTTAACGTCCTCCCTGATTTACGTTTTGATTTTACAGATGAGTATATTTCTGTATGTCAAACGATATATGTATATTGTTATACACAATGGCCCAATATTCATATCATTTCGGCACCGAATATGTGCTAAATATGACCTTTATCAAAAAAACAGAGCTTCGGGCCCCTTTTATGTTGAGTGACCAATTTTGAGTTTTTTGCATTATCCGCTAAACTTAGCATTAGCGCTTATGAATCGTCTCCGCCTTGTTTTACGGCATCATGCGTTGTTTTAGGGGTAGACGATAAACACGACTATCTATTGGTCAGGAGAGATGATGGTCAAGGTCTTAATAGCTGACGATGAGATTCTGGAACTGCAATATCTGGCTCGACTTTTTGAAAGTTCTCCAGGTTACAGGCTCGTCGGACAGGCTGACAACGGAATGCAGGCGGTGGAATTGGCCATGCTCCATGAGCCTGATGTTGTTGTATTGGATATCAATATGCCGATGTGTGGGTTAGACGCGGCGGAACTGATTCGACGGAATAACCCCGACCAGATTATTATCTTGAATACTGCCTATGCCAATTTTTCGTATGCAAAACGTGCCGTTGATTTGCATCTCGACGCTTATCTTTTGAAGCCGGCGTCAGCCGAAGAAGTTTTATCGACGGTAACGAAGTGCTTGCGTCAAAAGGAAAAGGCAGGTATGTCCGAAAAATGTGCCAGTTTCGTGCCGGATATCCCTTCGGAGAATGATTCGATCGCAACGGTTTGCCAGTATATACACACGCATTATTCAGAAAAAATCGATCTCAAACGTATGGCGGAACTCGTGCACTTTAGTGTCGGTTATTTTTCTCGTCTCTTCCGTCGCGTCACGGGCGATTCGCTCAATGCTTATGTCAATGCGGTCCGTATAGGCAGAGCTTGTGAGATGCTTGTCAATTCCCGTAAGAAAATTGCTGAGATTGCGTTGAATTGTGGTTTTAGAAACTTATCGCACTTCCATCGCGTCTTTAAAGAGAGCACCGGCGCCACGCCTCTGCAGATAAGAGAAAACGGAGGGTTACAGTGAATTTTGAGCTGAAAGACATTATATCGGGTGAAATCCAAGCGAAAATTCAAGATTCACTGACACATGCGACGGGCTTCGGCGTGGCTTTTGTCGACAAAGCCGGGCGGCACATGGGAGATTGTACGAATTTTTGCCGTTTTTGTTCGGCGATCAATGAGATAGAAGCCGGGCAGAAGGCTTGTGAATGCTCGAACATGATGGCGATTGACGTCTCGCTTGAAAACCATAAATCTAGTGTATATCTCTGCCACGCGGGGCTCTTGAGCTTTGTGATCCCTATGTTTTACGAGGATGAGTTTATCGGGGCATTCACGGCGGGGCAGGTGCGATGCGATGATATCGAGGTGCCGCAATATATGGAAGCGCCTCAAGCTTGGCTCGATGATCCGTTGCTCCGAGAGTATTTTGATGAGATACCTGTTTTCAGTCGCCAGCAAGTAGAAGGTGCGGGGGTCGCTTTTCGAAGTATTACCAACTATATCTTGCAACAAGTGGCGTTTAACAAAATTGAACAAGAACTTTTAGAGATAGAAACAAGAAAGCTTCAACTCGAGCATCAACTAAAAGTCGCCGAGTTGAACGCCCTGCAAAAACAAGTAACCCCTCATTTCATCTTCAATGTGCTAAGTGGGATCAGCCGGCTCTTAGACAGTGGCGATTATGATGTCGCGCAGGAGATGTTGAGTGCTTTTACGCATATGATGCGCTACACACTTTATGATGCGACGACCACTGTCTCACTCAAACAAGAGCTCGGATATGTCCAGAATTACCTAACGATTCAGCGGATTCGGTTCGGCGAGCGGATTCGATATACCATCGATTGTCCAAAGTCGCTTCACGAAGTCCAGGTGCCATTTTTTTCATTACAACCACTGATTGAAAATGCGATTGAGCACGGTCTGTTGCCGTGTGCGGATGGCGGAGAAGTTAACGTTCGTTGTCGTCGACACGGAAACGGCATCAAGATTTCTGTTCGAGACAATGGCGTTGGAATTCCGGCAGATAAACTAGAGGACATCCGGCGCTCCATCATGCCGGGAGTCGCGCAAGGGTTGACTGATCGCGTTGGTTTATACAACAGCTCGCGGCGATTTAGTTATCTTTACGAAGACAAGACGTGCTTTTCGCTTGTCAGCACAGAGGGCAAAGGTTCCACTGTGCGTATCTCGATTTCAGAACCGATCGGACTTCAAGTGAAATAAGATCGCCTGCATTTCTTAAAAAACACACAAAAAACACAAAATAGCCTGCCAATTGTCAAGCAAGCTCTGTTTAATGAGTTTGAGGAACTTCCTGTTCCGAAAAAAGGAGGTATTGATTGTGAAAATAAAAAGAATTAAGTCGGCATTTCTCGTTGGTATCGTTGCATTGCTTGTAGCCGGTATCGTCTGGGGAAGTGTCAGCGTCGCCGAAGTCTCAGCCGCCGCGAAAGCAAGAAGAGCGAAGAGACAGAACGTGGTCGCAGGTCAAGTGGTCGATGATACGGATCCGAGCGCGAAGCGTCAAAATGAAAGTGCCGCGACGAAACAAGCGTTGCAAAAGAGAAATCGCGATGGCAGTTGCGGTGAATGTGACGGGACATGCCCCTATGCACAAGATGGTAGCAAGAGAGCCGAGAACCGCGGCAAGACCACGGATAGTTCGACTGGCGCAAACAAGCAAGAGAGAAAGAGAGACGGCACTGCGAACGGCGAAGCTGAGCAAAAGAGAAGAAGAGATGGCAGTGCCAATGGCGAAGCTGAGCAAAAGCGAAGAAGAGATGGCAGCGCTAATGGCGAAGCTGAGCAAAAGCGAAATCGCGATGGTAGTGGCGCGGACAAAAACCGGAATAATGGAAATCAAAACGGCGCCGGCACCGGAGGGAACCGGCAGAGAAAACGTGACGGTAGTGGCAATGGTCAGGGAAATGGCGTTTGCCCCTTTTAAAGTTTCTCGCCCACCCAGATGCTTCGCCCAGCGTTGATTCGATCGAGTTGAAGCCCGCCTCTAGAGTTGTCGAGCGCGATTTGCCCGTTGATGTAGACTTGCTCAATGCCGAGCGGAGAGCCCTCCGGATCAGGTGAATTGGAGATGCGTTTCGGATCGAAGAGGACGAGGTCTGCATAGTAGCCTTCACGAATAAATCCGCGATCGGGGAGTTGGAAACGCTCGGCTGTTTTTCCCGTCATCTTGCTGATGGTCTGTTCAAGTGGGATGTTTTTCTCGCGACCGAGTTTCAAGAATCGCGGGAATGCCCCGTATATGCCGCTGTTTTGGATGCCTTGTTCCTCGAACCACGCGTCGGTCATGTAAAGAGACAACGGGTGTCGCATCAAGCGATCGACGATGTCGTCGTTCTGATAAGAACCCATGAGGACGCGCGCTTTGAAGTCGCTGTCTTCACACACTTGCAGGTAGACATCGAGTGGTTTTCGTCCTTCCGCTTTTGCGATCTCGCTGATCGTGCGACCGTTGTATGTAGGATGTTTCTCGCCGGCATATGCGAGCATGATGTCATCAAACCCAAACCCCAAGAGCTTAATCGTGATGCCGATCATCATTTTTAGTTTCAGTTTTGTCGAACGCTTTTGTCGATCGGCGCGATTCATTCTCTGATACCATTCAGGCAAAATCACCGTGATGACGGAAGCGCCGAAGTGTAGAGGATACATGTCAAATCCGACATCGAATCCATCTGCCTTCATCTTTTCTAAAATCGCCAACGCTTCGTCGACGTCTTTCCAGCTCTTGCGTCCGACAAAAATGAGATGGCTGTAATGGAAGCGACAGTTTGTTTTTCTCGTTAGCTGTTCGAGTTCGTCGAGCGCGCGCAAGAGATGACTTCGACCGAGCAAGCCATAGCTAAGCGAAATCGCCGATTCGGCGCGTGGATGCACGGTCAGAATCTTGTCATATTTCGCGCAAAGACGAGCTACTTTTTCGAGTTCGCTTGTGGGAGCGAAAATGCCCGGCGCGTACATCAGTCCGAGCGAAATCCCGGCCGCGCCGCGCTTTAATCCTTCTTCGAGAAGATCGAGCATTTGTTGTTCTTGTTCCGGAGAGAGATCTTGTTGTGTCAATCCGGCCACGGCAAGTCGCGCTGTCCCGTGTCCGAGAAGCGTCGAGATATTGACGGGCATTTGTCGATCAATCGCCGCCAACCAATCGTCACAGTGGCCGTGTCTTTTGTCGGGCGCGATGCTGAAGAGTTCTCCGCCGAGATCGTCGAGAAATGGTGAATCCTCCGGGAAACAAGTGGCGGAAAAACCGCAATTCCCCGTCACCATCGAGGTGATGCCTTGTGAAATAAATGTGTCAAAAAATGGCGTCGTCTCATCGTCGCGCAAGCAGAACCAATCATTGTGCGAATGGCAGTCGATAAAACCGGGGGCGATGACTTTGCCGGTGACATCGATGATCTGCAACCCTGAATCATCGCTTCCGCTTCTGATGATTTGTGTAGATTCGTCGTCTGTCACCTTGAGATGGTTATCATCCGTTGAGGATGGCCGATCCGGCAAGTCTTGCTCGACAACCATGTCCGACTGACACTGGCACGCGCAACCGCTATCACCGTCACTTAACGTATCTTTCGGGATGATCGCTTCGATCCTATCGCCCGATATCAATAGATCGCCTGTAAATGGCTTGTTGCCGGAACCGTCGATAATCGTGGCATTCGTAAATAGTATTTCCATGAGTCGCTCCAATCCTTCTTCCTCGTCGCCGTCGTCTTCTTCTTCTGGCTGTTTGCTCTTCAAGGCTCGTTTCGTGGGCAGGTTCCTAAGGGTTGATTGTGAACTGATTGAAAGAGAGATGAGCTTCACTTTCAAGTTTGTTTGATTTCATGCAAGAGGGCAATCCTCCGCATGACGACTTTATCTAATCGTAGCATGTTTTGAGATTGCCCTCGATGATTTGTTCTTTCGTTTCGGCTCAGAAAAATCGTATCGTTTCCAGATCCGGATGTTTTATTGTCGAACTTTCAATCTACTTAAAAGATGTACTCTGTTTTGCGCTCGTTTTTCACGACGATTTTGCCTTCGCGGATGACATACGGTCTGTTCGGGCAAAGCGCCATCGCTTCGCGGATGTTTTTGGCTTCGACCAAAACGAGATTGGCGTCGCAGCCTTCTTCCAGACCATAGTTCGGCAAGTTCATAATTTTGTTGGCGTCGGTCGTGATCATGTCAAAGACTTTCTCCAATTCCGGAGGGAGACTCATCTGCGCGGCGTGCACGGTGACATTCGCGACTTGGAGCATGTCGGCGCATCCGAGCGGATAAAATGTGTCGTTGACGCAATCTTGTCCGAAGCTGACGTTGACGCCCGCATTGAGCAGTTCTTTCACGCGTGTAATACCGCGACGGATCGGCTGTTTGTCGAGGCGTCCTTGTAGCATCAAATTCGTTACAGGGTTCGTGACCATGTGGATGCCGGCGCGCGCGACTTTTTCGATGACATAGGCAGCGTAATGGTCGTCGTAGGCGGCGAGCGCACACGTATGACCGGCGGTGACGCGTCCGTTCCATCCGCGTTTTAGCGTTTCGTCGGCGACCATTTCAAGTGTGCGATAGAAAGGATCGTCCGTTTCATCGACGTGCATGTCGATGTCAGCATCATACTTTTCCGCGAGATCAAAACAGAATTTGACGTGAGCGAGACTGTCATCGGGGGAATTCTCGTTAGCGGGCATGCCGCCGACGATGTCGCAACCCATCAACATCGCCTCTTCCATGAGTTTGTCGCATCCCGGGTTTTTTAAGATGCCTTCTTGTGGGAAAGCGACGAGTTGCAGAGTCATCCAGTCGCGATAGCGCTCGCGCAGAGCCAAGACACCTTTGAGTGGCTTGAGTCCGCCGATTGTATCGACGTCGACGTGTGTGCGCATCGCCAGTGTCCCATTCATTAAGGCTTTATCGAGAACAGCCCCGGCGCGGGCAATGACATCCTCGTCCGTGTACGTTTTCTTGCGGTCCCAAATGATTTCAATCGCTTCTGTAAGCGTTCCGCTTTCGTTTTTTCTCACCGTATCGAGAATATTAACTTTGTCGAGATGGATGTGCGGATCAATAAAAGCGGGGACAAGAAGGTTGCCCTCCGCGTCGATCGTCGTCTCGGCTTGTCTATCAAGACCTTGTCCGATCGTTACAATGGATTTCCCCTCACAATAGACATCCCACAGACCTTCGCGGCCTCTCAACGTACAGTTCTGAATCAATAGTGACATGATGGGCTCCTTTCGCCTCTGTGTCGATCGCTTCATTTTTTTGTTTCATTGTATTACTACTGACGAACGCTCGCCAATATTAATCATTTTGTTCAGTTTATACCTGTATGCCACCTGCCAACCAAGGCTTGGCTACGAGCATGGTTCAGTCTCCTCTTGCGCCGGATCATCCTCACCGACATGAATTATTTTGCCAGTTGTCTCGCCG
>CAZBOM010000010.1:0-19711 GCA_964493375.1 uncultured Mageeibacillus sp.
TGCTCGCGACATTCTTTTATCGCGATCCCATTCCACGCCTGATTGTTTCAATGAAATTTTCGGAAAGAGCAGATATCGCCGAAGCGATCGCCCCGTTTATGTGCCGCACAATCAAGCGACATGCCGTTGGTTTTGACGCGATCATCCCCATTCCATTGCATAAAAAACGTTTGGCCGAGCGAGGATACAACCAAGCGGCGTTGCTTGCAAAAATGATATCGATTGAGTCAGGTATCACTGTGGTGGATGATTTACTCTATCGAAGTGTCCATACGGAACGTCAAAGCGAAAGTCGATCAGTAGCGGAAAGGCATCGCCATTTAGCCGATGCCTTTCAAGTAAATGCAAGAGCTCCTGTGCTGGAAGAACTTCGCGGTCGCCCTGTCTTGCTTATCGATGATGTGCTGACGACCGGAGCGACATTAGCGGCTGCGGCGAAACCGCTCGATGAAGCGGGATTGCGCGTGACTTGTTTAGTCGCATCATCAGACAAAGAGAAATATCTCAACTATGAAGATGTTCTCCATCGATGGATGTGATGGGCGATCGTAAGATACTACCGTGCAATCAGCCTCATGAGTTTGACCATCAGAAGATACGAGATATTTTCTGTCTTGCTTATCATGGGCACGCCGAGTTTATCGTGCTGTCCGTTCGTTAAATGGATTCGTTGACGATTGTCCCGTCTGTCGAGATCGTCACGACTTGCCAAGGGAGGAACTTGCCGCTGTCTTGCAACGCTCTTTTGACGGCGCTCTCGAGCCCGACACAGCAGGGGATTTGCATCCTTACGACGGTGACACTTTGGATATTGTTTTCGCGGATGATCGCGGTGAGTTTTTCCGTGTAATCGACGCTGTCTAATTTGGGACAACCGATCAGGGTCACTTTTCCCTTCATAAACCGTTCGTGGAAATCGGCCAAAGCAAAGGCCGTGCAATCAGCCGCGACAAGAATTTTCGCGCGATCGAAGAACGGGGCATTGACCGGCACGAGTTTAAGCTGGACAGGCCATTGCGCGAGACGACTCGCGACAGGCGAATCGGCCGGTATGTCAGATGACGTGCGACGAGATTGTCCGGAGGTGCTCACGAGCCCGCTCGGGCATCCGCAGGCATTTTCATTCGGAACGTCGGTTTGAGGTTTTCTCAGTGATTTGACATGGCTGCCCGGGCATCCGCAGGCCAATGTGTCTTTCGCAATATCGGCTGTCGCGGGCGATGCCGATGTTGATCCGCTACAATCGCAAGGCGACGCGCTTGCTGTTGCCGCTTTCGCTGCTTCTACAGCCGTCGGGTCGAAGGGGAGCGCTTCTCGCTCGACAAAACTGATCGCGTTGGTGGGGCAGACGGGCAGGCAGTTACCGAGACCGTCGCAGTAGTCATCTCGCATGAGCTTCGCTTTGCCGTCTACAATGGCGATCGCGCCTTCCTGACAAGCCGTCGCGCACAAACCGCATCCGACGCATTTGTCCTCATCTATTTCAATCATTCGTCTGATCATTGTTACTCTCCTTGTTCGATCTTTTCGTAAGGTTCACGAATCGATCTTTTTATTGTTTTGGCTTCGTATTCTGTAAGGGTTATTCCATTTTCCCAAATTTCATCTCTTTTCCGTCACGACCGTATTTTTTCCTTTTTCCGCTGATGGAATCGATGCGGACTTTCCATACATCAGTGCGCGCGAGACTTCTTGCGATAGCGTCATCGAAATTTTTCATGTTTTCGGGTGTGTATCGCAAGCTTATGGCGCGTAAGGCTTCAATTTTCTCGGCGTCATTGTCAACTCTTATGGCCATGCCGAAAACGATCGCCGACTCATATTCCGTCGTGAAATCATCTTGGCGTGGGGCGACATGTCCGACGCAAGCGATGGAAATGTGAGGATTCTGAAGGAGCGCGTCTATCTTTTTCCCTTGAGGCGCGCAATGAAAATAGATCACGTCATCGATTCGTGCGATAGAAAGGGGGATCCCATAAGGCAATCCGTCGGGCAACACGATGGATGCCACAGCGTAAGGGCATTTGTCAATGACTTCCAGCGCGAACGTTCTATCCATTTCTCGATCTTTTCTTCTCATGTCCATGTCTCCTGTACGATGTCAGTGTAAAAGGATGTATCCTGTTAGTCTGTTGTAAGTACAACAAAATCAAATTCCGTGATGTAAGTGACAATTATCATTTTATACGATGCTGCGATTTTCGCTGTATGACAACGGGCGTGATAGAATGAGTGTCATTGAATAAGTTGGCATATATGGAGAGTAGCTTATTCAAAGTGTTGGTCACGAGGTGAAGTTTATGCCGAATTTCTGGTTGGTGGCAGCTGGTCTTATTGTCCCTGGTTTGATGACAGGTATCGGTGCATTACCCGCTCTTTTTACAAAAAATATCACGAGAAAATGGCTCGACATGATGCTCGGTTTTGCCGCCGGCGTCATGCTCGCGGCGACGTGTTTCTCGCTCATTCTACCCAGTATCGAGTTTGGAGGAGGGACCTTTAAAGCTGTTCTTATTACCGGAGCCGGCGTCTTTGTTGGGGCCGTTCTCATCGACTTGATCGATCGATTCGCGCCTCATGAACATTTGCTAAACAAGCATCACGAAGGCATGGCCGCAGATTCTCTGAAAAGAATCTGGCTCTTTATTATTGCGATTACCATCCATAATCTGCCGGAGGGGATGGCTGTCGGTGTCGCCTTCGGTTCCGATAATATGTCACATGGTATCCCGATCGCCATTGGAATCGGGCTACAGAATATGCCTGAAGGGCTCGCGGTCGCCTTCGCGCTCATGCGTGAAAAATACAGCGTCAAAAAAGCGTATTGGATTGCGTTGTTGACAGGTTTGATTGAACCCGTCGGAGCATTCTTGGGATTTGGGCTCGTGCGACTGTTCCGCCCCGCGCTTCCCTTTATTCTGGCCGTTGCCGCCGGAGCCATGTTGTTCGTCATCGCCGATGAAGTGATTCCGGAGACGCACAGCGGTGGCAATGAGCGCATGGCGACTTATTCTCTCATTGTTGGCTTTATCATCATGATGGTGATGGATATCGCTTTAGGCTGATTTGTCTCGTTGTTAAACTGTTATGATCGGCCTTTGAAAAATGAAACTCACATCAGCTATGCGATGTTTATTCCGTTTTGTCTGAAGCGCTCTCGTTGAGATCGAAGTAGTAGCGCGAGATCTTACCAAAGCGCTTATGACTCATCTCAATCAACCGCTCCATCGCAAAGGGAGGAATCCCGAGAATTTCATGAGAGCTTTTCGATTCTGATGTCACGGCTGTCTGCATCATATGCGCGAACTCGAGTTGCGACTTCAATTCAGAAAGAAAACTCATCATCAATATAGGGTCGTGGATAAACATGACGATCGAAAGAAGGCATGCGTACGGATCATTCGCTCCGATGCCCGTTTCGTATTCGCGTCTTGTCAGCGCGCCTTCCGGCAGCAAGGAAAAAAGTTCATGTTCAGGGAGTGAGCTTTCTATTTCGCTCGGGAAAACGCGTTGCCCATGCGCGATCGTATTTCTGTATTCTCTCAAGACTTGTAACGCCGCGGCGAGAAAATCTTTTGCCTTTTCGATGGAGATGTCATGCGGTCTGTGTTCCGTTTCGCCCCAGATCATCTTTTCGCAAACTTCGTTTTTATCCTGTTCGCGGAGAATGTTGTACCACTGAATGGCCACACCGAACTCAACATCATGGATGAAAATCCATGGAGGGAGTTGGCGGTTCGCGAGAAGGAAATGGTGTGAATATGATTTTTCGTCTTCTTCCGATTGAAGATACCGGAGTTTTCCTAAGAGAGACCGAAGCGTGTTTGTTGTATGCGGTTGCGAGTTTTCGTAGTACCCGCGGTACAGGAAGTTATTATTCGGATCGCTGATATCATGGCGACTCATGACACCATATTTTCGTGAGATCAAATAAGCGAGCTTCGTCTTAAAAGACGCTTCGACGTAGAGAATGCCTTTGAGAACGACTTGGTAGAAGCTCATATTCAACATATGAGCGAGCTGTAGGTCAAGCAGTGATGGATTGCCGACGAACTGGCGTTCCATCAGACCGCCATAGAGGTGTTTGTTAAGGTTGACGAGCGAATAGTAGGAAAAAGTACTGAGTGTCTCGATCGCTTCTTTTTCATCCTCAATCACAATACCGCGACTTCTCATAAAATCGAGCTGTTCTTTATATGTACGGAAAGTTTTTTGTCTTAGCATCGCAAAGGCTCCTTGAGCAATCCTGTTCCTATTGTCTCATAAACACCAGATGCTTGCCGAGGTTCGGGAGAAGGTGTTATCACAATACGGCGAAACAGTGCACTTAGGATATTCCTTCACACGTTGTAAGTTAAGAGAACAAATAGCCAATGAAATTCCACATTCATTTTGTCGGCTTGTATTCTCGATCTTTGACGCGCTTGTACCGCTCCGGCGTAGGCGCCGGTTCGGGGTCGCCTTTTCCGTCCATCCACCAACGCCCTGTGAGTTGACAGAGGTAGAGCGGAACATCAATACCCTCGATGCGACACATCCAGCATTCGCCTGAACCTGCTGATTTTGCTTTGCGAAGGCCGAGATACCGCGACATCGTGATCTCGTAGCGCGTGCCGTCTTCCCATGTGATCGCAAGCGGTCGCCGGAGACCTGACGAGCGCATCTCCAGAAGCACGGCGACAGGGACCGGTCGACTCATGGCCCGAAAAACCCGATCGGATGGATGACATTCTCGCGCTTGATGTCGTGTTCCGTCAGCGAGCGGTCGACAAGCGAAATGCCGCGTCGCACAGAAAGCCCACCATAGCGAGCGCGCAAATTGTCGATTGTCTCTTCGAGGCGCAGTGTCGCCTCGCGCCTCGCCTCTTGGGCGAGATAAGATTGCTGATTGAGTTGGGAGACAGGTATGAGATTGCACGCCCGAACACCGAGGCTTCGAATCCATTGTCCCTCTTCGAAGTGGTCTAAGATGAGCCGCGCCGCCGTCGGCGCGATCTCAGCGCACAGCTGAGTCGGATAAGGCAGGGGCGTCTGCCGCTCGAAATTGTAAAGCTGGTAATCGCGCATGCTGATCTGGACCGTTCGCGCGGCCATCCCGGCGTCGCGCAGGCGACTTGTCACCGATTCGGACAACATATACGTCACGGCCTTGATGTCTTGCTCCGTGTAGAGATCGTGGTGTGTCGTGAGAGAATTGCCGACGGATTTAATCGGGACCTCTCGCCCTGCTTTAGAGACGGGTGTCTCATCGAGACCGGCGGCAAAAGCATAGAGACTGAGGCCGACGACACCGAAGATAGAGCGAAGATACTCCGGCCCCAATGCGACGAGTTCTCCGATTGTACGGACGCCGATACGGCAAAGTTTGCGTGTCGTAGAAGGCCCGACGTAAATCAGATCTTCCGCGGGGAGGGGATAGACGACATCGAGATAGTTGTCGCGCGTAATGACCGTCACCGCATCCGGTTTTTTGATATCGCTGCCAAGTTTGGCATAGATCTTGTTCCAGCTGACGCCGATGCTGACCGTCAGGCCGAGCTCATCTTTGACGCGTTGGCGTAACTCTTCGGCAACGGCGATACCGTCATCGCAAGGACAACCGGTGAGATCGAGCCAACATTCGTCGATTCCAAAAGGTTCGACGCGATCGGTGTACTCGTGATACATATCGCGCGCGAGGCGACTGTAGTAAATATAGCGGCGGTAATCAGGCGGGACGAGGATCAGATCGGGGCATTTTTGTTTTGCCTGCCAAATCGCTTCGCCTGTTTTGACACCGGCCTTTTTGGCAAGCTGGTTCTTGGCCAGAACGATGCCGTGCCGATTCACAGGATCACCGGCGACGGCGCAGGGAACTGTTCGCAACGCCGGCCATTGAAGCATCTCGACGCTGGCATAAAATGAGTTTTGATCTACATGCAAGATGACACGGTCTTTCATAACGCTCCCTCCTTACACTGAATCGTTGCTACTCGCTCATTTGAAAGTTGTGCCCCGTACACGACGGGGCTTCTCGTTATCGCAAACACATCAGGCGCACCACAGGTTTGCTCTCACCGCTCAATTGACGTTCTCGCGCGCCATTATTTCATGGAGCTTCGAGAATCAAACGACTTCATTCATGAGTTGTGATCTTTCTCTCATCGCTCAATTCACTTTCTCACGCGGCCGGTTCACACCACCAACGATAAGACGACGCGTCATAAAACAAAGTCATCGGCATGCCTTCAATAAGGCAGAGAAACCGCCATGCATCCTGTCCGTTCTTCGCGAGATTCGAGAGCGGTGTCACGAGACGGCGATCGACAGGGACGATCATCCCATCATCGAGATGGAGCTCTACGGGAAACAACTCTCCCTCAGGACTAAATTCCACGATGACCGTGACATATAGGCGTTTTGTATCGTACTCAAACATGCCATCACCTCCTATTACAAATTCCGGTTAAGGTTTAACTTCTGATAGCTGATGTAAAAAGAACGTTTGTTCGACACAAGAATATCACGAACAATTGTTCGATTCAAGTTCTCAGCAATAAAACGGCATGTCATTCATTTGACAAATTCATGACGAAGGGTCACCTAGGGCAATGATGTGTATAGAAGAGAAGAAAATAAACTTGCCTTCATGGCAAGACGCGATAGCTTTCATCAGAAGGGGAGCAATATCACTTCACGGGAACAGTGTTTTCTCGGTCTTTGAAAGAAAACTCATGTCTCTCGATTGCGAATCAGCGTAAACCGCATGTCGCATACGATGTACCGCCCGTTTCCATTCAATAGAATATTTCGCGATATACTTAGCTAACAAAGAAATTGGAAAGGGCTCCATATGTGAATCATTTTTTATTTGTTCGCCTGGATAGGTCGACAGATCACAAACTTATATAAACGCGTTTCGGAAGCCATCCGACAAAAAAGGATGGAGCGAAGCGCACACTTTGACGAGAATAGATCGTGACTTAAAACGCTCTAAGTGCAGCTTGAGTCACGATCTACGATCTCCTTGTTTTATTTTTTGAGAGATGTGGCGGATTGGTAATGGCTTATATCCATATCGCCCAACAATGACAAAATAGACCGACAAAAGCCTCGCCACTCAGTCTGAATGTTTTCAATTGATGAAGCACTGTACAATTGTTTCACTTTTTCTGCCAAGGTTAAGTCAATCAAAGAGAGCTGCTCCATCGCGTATTTTTCATAGACGGGGTATTTTCCATGGACCTTGGCCGCCATGTCACAAAACTGCGGGATGTATCGGCCGGCTAAGTACAAAAAATTATCTCTCTTTCCAACCTCTAACAAATCAAGCCCGTCGTGCATGACCGTTTCAACATGAAAACTATAATCAGTTCTTTCTTGAACATTCATAGTGGACACGTAATTTTGCACTTTATTTTGGGCGACTGCTTGGAATTTCTGAAATATCTCTTGACTGTCAAAAACGATTTTTCCGGAAGCGTAGATTTGTTGAGCAACCAGATCACTGTTCAAACGCTCGTAATATTTCCATTCAGGTGAAAAGAAATACTCAAACTCCACGCCTTCAAAAAATAACCTACCACGCAGACTTTGCTCTTCATCGCGCCAAACAAAGAAAACGTCGATATCTGAATGCTTCTGCATCGTGCCCGTGACATAGGAGCCGGTAAGCATGGCTCCCACAACATCATATTCATCTCGCATTTTACCGATAAAGCGCATGACAACGTCATCAACGGTTTTCATTTTTCGTCTCCTATAGTTCAAGGTATATTCGAACACTACTTGGCAAAAGTTGCATCGATTCATATGCCATTTGGCATCATCGTTTGAAAATTCAAGGATTTGACGAGTCAAGCACAAGGTCACAGTGTTCTGGTATTTGAAAATACTCTATATAACGTTCTTCCAAAGGGATCCAAAGATCGGTAAACATCTTCGTGAACTGTTCGCCGTTTCTCTCGCGAATGCGTGCGATTTGCGTGGTCGAATCGACAGACAAAAACACACGGAGATCGTAATGATCTCGGAAACGAGGATGGCACGCGTACGCCCCTTCAATGATGACAACATCTGTTAACTCGACAGGAATGGGATTGCCAAATGCCATAGTTTTGCAATCAAAGGGGCGGTATTCAAAGGGTAGTTCTTGGCTCAGGGGTTCCAAAACATCCGTCGCAAATCGCTCATAATCGATATTGCCGCCGGGTTCAGCTCGTCGTTCGTCCGTTCGCTGTTCAGCGCGTAAGAAAAAATGATCCATATGAATGACGCTCGTTCCTAAGCGTTCACCCAGTTGGAGCGCGAGGCTTGTTTTTCCGGAGGCGCTTCTTCCGTCGATCGCCACCACAAAACGTTTTCCCGTTTGCTTTCGCTCATCGATCGCACGGAGAATCGCTTCGTTCATATTTTGGAACACATCATCATTCACATTCATCGTGACAAAACAATCCTACATAGTATGAGCTCAATCGTAGCTGTCGCGTGTCGTCAATCCTTCGACTCGTCTTCAATCAGTTGCGACACCGATTTCAGATGGTCGATAATCGGAAGATGTTGCGGGCAGACATTTTCACAAGCGCCGCAAGCGATGCAATCGTCTGATTTTCCGCCTTTTTTAGCGAGATGTTTAAAAGTCGAAAAAGAGGAGAATCGCTCCGTTTCGCCAAACATTGTGAAGTTATTGTATGCCACAAAATACTCGGGGATCTCGATACTCATCGGGCATCCGTCGAGGCAGTAGCCGCAACGCGTGCAAGCAATCGCGCGACTCTCACGAAGAACATCGATCACGTCATCAATAATGGCGCGCTCTTCATCCGATAACGGTTCGAAATCTCGCATCGTTTTAATATTGTCATGGAGTTGCCTCTCATCGCTCATTCCGCTTAAGACAAAATCGACAGACTCGAGAGAAGCGGCATAACGAATGGCCCAAGAGGCATCCGACACATCGGGGGCGTAGCCTTTGAAAATCGCGGAAGCTTCCGAAGGAAGCGCCGCGAGCGTCCCACCCTTGACAGGTTCCATAATCATGATTCGTTTACCATGTTTCAAGGCTGTTTCATAGCATAGGCGAGACTGAATCTCATCATCTTCCCAATCGAGATAATTGATTTGAAGCTGGACATAATCGACCTCCGGCTGTTCCGTTAAGATCGTATTGAGCACTTCCGCCGAATCATGGAAAGAGAAGCCCGTCTTCCTGATGAATCCTTCTTGTTTTTTGCGTTCGATAAAGCCGAAGGCATCGACTTCTTTACACGTCCGGTATATATCCTCGCCGAGCGAATGAAGCCAGTAAAAATCAAAATACTCAACACCGCAACGCTCGAGCTGTTCAGAGAAGAATTCCTCCAACTGTTCTTCGCGTTCGACAAGCCACATGGGCATTTTATCGGTCACCGTGAAACGGTCTCTCGCGTAACGCTTGACGACCGCTTCTCGAAAAGCGCTTTCACTCTGCTCCCCGTGGTAAATATACGCCGTATCAAAATGTGTGAAGCCATTCTCTAAAAAAGTATCGACCATCTTCATAAAACGATCCATGTCGATTGAACTTTTAACATCCGGATCAGCTACCGGCAAACGCATCAAACCAAAACCGAGTTGTTTCATATCATGTCCATCCTTTCAGACAAGTCCACCATAGAAATTAAGACTTGTTCAATAGCCCTCTAATGATTCATGATACTACAGTGTTCTGAAAAGCTATTTTGTGAAGTGATCTGAGATAAATCGCATTCTTTCAGTTTTGTCATTCAGGTGTTTTCAGCTTATTCCCTGAAAAGCCTTAGAAAATGGATTCATCGCTTGACAAGATTAGTCTGGCGGCGGTAATATATGGAAGCTGTCATGCGCCCGTAGCTCAACTGGATAGAGCGTCTGACTACGGATCAGAAGGTTTCGGATTCAAATTCTGACGGGCGCGCCATGATAAAACCCTTACGGCTCTAGGCTTGTAGGGGTTTTGTTTTTTATACGATATGGACCATGTTCTTGAACATAATAAAATCTTCTTTGTTCCGGAGGCAGTGAAAGAATCATAGCAGAGCCTTCGGGCTTGTTTGTGGCCGGTTCCCGCTGTTTGATAGACGTGAGGGAACTGGCTTATTTCTTTATATCTGTCATGATCCTTTTTTCTTCATGCTTAGTTGTTTAACCAATTGTGGGCTACTTTTTTCCCTTTTCCCTAATGTTAATATGCGGATTAATAGAACCATCTTTATTCTTACTCACCATAGAACGAAGGCCATCAATATGCTCAAATAAGTTAGCTTTAATATTGAGATACATTGGATCAAGAATAAAATCTATACCTTCACGTCTTGCAAGTTTGGCTGCTGGTACAAAATCACTATCGCCTGCAATTAGGATTATCTGATCAACTTGTTTCTTATAGCAAACAGAAGCAATGTCAAGGCCAATACGCATATCGACCCCTTTTTGTTTTATTGCAAGTTTAACATCGTCTTCCGTAATCTCATCCAAAGAAATCTTCCTTTTAAGTAGTTTTACCAATTTGTCTCCTGAAAGTCCCCATGTAGGATTGGTAACATCTAATTCTCCCATCCTTAATGCCACTTTTCTTTGTTTCTTTAATTCTTCATAGAATTCTAAGCGCCATTTGCTCTGAGGTGATTTGATATATATTTCTTGCTTACCGGATACAGGATTTTGCGAAATCAAATCTGCAGGCGGGCAATCATAGTAAAATATTCTGTAGAGTTCTCGCCCTTCACACATGTCTATATGAGCTTGGCAATATAATTTCATCAGGTTCGCCATTTCAGCCGGAGTTTTTTGTTTCCATATGACTCGCGATCTGTATAGAAAGAAAGAACCATCTATCATTATTGCTGTTTTTCTGTTGGAATACATAAAAATCCCTGACCTCCTCACCCATGCATTGTTAGGGTTCGTACTATCAGGGAATTGATCTTATGCCAATATAGTAACCGCAATTCTCGATAGTTTCAAGCC
Source organism: uncultured Mageeibacillus sp. (assembly GCA_964493375.1). Lineage (GTDB taxonomy): Bacteria > Bacillota > Clostridia > Saccharofermentanales > DTU023 > UBA4923. The sequence continues at coordinate 10,966 of CAZBOM010000010.1, forward strand.
CTGTAGCATAATTTGTTACATATCTACAAGCCTCATGTATCTAACTCGCATCTCTGCGTTTTTTCTGCTGGCGTTTCCCATCCAACAACTACGCCTACCACTATCTATTTCCTAAAATATTTGCTTTTAGCTGGACAAATTCTTCTTCAGTTATCGCGCCATCTTTTCGTAGTTCATTTAATCTTGAAAGTTGATCCAAGACAGGATCGCTTGTGGAATTCAAATCTGATGCTTTTGAAGATTTAAGTTTGGTATTTCTGATACTCTGACCTTCGTCTATAGCTTCATATAGCCGTCTAAATTGAGATTGAGTGTGATCTTTGAAAACAGCAGCCATTTGTTGGCTTCCGTCCATGTAGCTAAGTATCAAGTATTTCTCAGTGCTTTTTCTTTTTTTCTTCAACCCGAAAGCGAAAATCCCAAAAGCTAATAGTCTTGTCAATGTTACGTCTTTTGAAATTTGCTCCTCTGTTTTTTCTTGAACACTAAGAAGATCTTCTTTTGGTATATCGACACCTCCGCCAAGAGGGAGGCTAATGCCGATACATTCGCCATCAAAATTTATAAAGACTCTAGCATTTTGACTCCTCATCTGCGGAATTCCTGATACATAAATCATCTCATCAAGCTCCTTTATTCATCTGGATGTATTACTCATTATTGTCTTGATTGGTGATGTCACTCATTAGAGTATTTAAGTCCACTGTAGGAAGAAGAATCGGCTGAGAGCCATCGGAAGCTGTAATAAAGGATAGAATACTTCTCGCATAAGGTAGCAATATTGACGTTGCAATAATGTTCAAATCTTCAATTTGATTATTCTTCTTAAAGACATCGGAAAGAATGAAAATCCCAGCGATAACAATTTTTGCTTCGGTGGTTCCAGAAATCTCGACGCTCAAAATTACACGCCTAACATCTGGGTTCTCAGTATTCTCTTGGGACTGGACAGTTAGCGAAATGTTGGTATCTCCCTCAAAACCGGGATTTATTTTGTATGATACTTCATGCAATTCATATTTCTCAAATGTAACAATTCCGTCTGACATAATATCTCCATCGCTAGGCTGTTGGGAGTAATTTAAGAATTCTTGATCCGCTATCATGCTTCCAGCTATTCTCTTTTGCTGCTGATGTAGGAGTAGGAATTGAGAAAGATAAGTTAAATACAGGTTGAGCGCATTTTTCTCCCAAGCCTTCAGAAAGCAAATGTAAACAAAAAGTATTAAGGCTTACACCTTCCTTTTCAGCTCTTAATACTAAATCTCGATGTAATGATTTTGGAATTCTTAGATTAAACCTGCCACTATAATCATTTTCTTGGAGACTCGTAGGAATAGGGAGTTCTCTACCTATTTGTTTTGCAGTTTCAAGCCAAATCGCCTTATTCAACATGCCTTCTTTAACTGCGTCATCGTACGTGTCGCCTACTCCAATACAACCTTTAAGATCTGGGAATTTGCAAACCCAAGATACTTCTCCGTCTTCCTCGAATACCTTATAAACAAAAAATGAATAATCCATTTTACTAGTCCTCCTTTTGAGCGCTAACTTCATCCACAGCACTTAGGGCATTTCTTATATATGCTCGCTTTACTCCATCTGATGTACCGTGGGGAACCGCCACGGTTATGATTCCTTCATATTGGGGATGACAAAAAGCCCTGTGACTGCCTCCAGATTTAGGCTTCGATTCAAAACCATAGCTATTCAAAAACGTTTCTAACTCATCAAATCGGATGTCGTTCGGTGTTGGTTTTTGTCTGATCCGAGCTTCTAACTTCTCTATTTTAGTAATGTCAACCACCTGCCCTCATATAGTACCACTTGCGGTATCATTGTCAAACCCTACTTTTTGTTATCCTCCTGTTTTGCTTGGAATTCTTCTCGTGCTTTCAAGTTTTCAAGCTTCTGTTCGTTAGTCAATTCCGATCCATCATAGGTGGTGAACTGGGCATTCTCAAAGTCATATTGAGCCGGTTCTTCAGCAACTATTTGCGATCCGTGCGGAGAAGATGGTTTTTCCCCACTGTGTGGCAACGGCATGACCTTAGGGTCTCGGTCGTATTTGCCGGATGCGCGAAGAAGTTCTGCATGATTAACGATCGCTTGTTGTCCTTCACCATTTAATTCACGCATTATTCTAATTAAACGGTTTATTGTTGTGGAATATCTCTCCGGTTCGTATATGGATACTTTAGTATCTGGATCAATCAATCTAATGACCTCATTGAAGTCAAGTCCTATGGTGTCTGCAACAGCTTTTATTGTTTCTAGAGATGGGACGATAGGCTTTTTAGACCTTGAGTTTTCATTTTTTTCTAGCATGGAGATGTAAGCTTTGCTCAATCCGCTTCTATTCGCAAAATCATCCATTGAAATATTTTCTTCTTCTCGGTACTTTGCTATAAGCATTCCTAAATGCATGTGACACCTCCGCTATATTATAATTGTATAGCAGGCTGAACAGATGTCAATATCTATGTTTAATTTGCTTGACACCGTCAAACAGATTAAAAATGAACCAGCAAAGATCTCGACGGTTTCAGTGAGATCGTCAACTGAGTGGCGAAATTGTAGGTGCTTCGGTAGGAGATAACGCTTCGTACGAGGATTAATTCGGCTCCAGCGTAATCGTCAACCGAACAATGATATCGTTCTCAACTTGGACAGAGAGGGTTCTCCGAAGTGTATCGATTCGCGTAATCGCATAACCGCTTTCGCGAATGAATGGATAGCGTTTATGGAGTTCATAAATGGAGTCGCCCGGCTTAAGGCCAGTACCTGTGTTGAATTGCGAGTATGTCGCCGATATCTGGCGAATGTTGCCGTTGAATTCTAGAGTGGTGAGATTGCAGGTCCCTATGGCATCAATGGTTAGCCCAGGCCAAATCAACTGATAGTGTATCGTTTGAGGATCTGAGTCATCGATAATTCTAATGTCGAGCGGAACACCGAGAATAGAAATAGCCTGTTCGCTCTCTATTTTTGATGCTTCTTGCCCTAATCCGAAAAGCGGGCGATTCCCTACAAATAAATACCTATCATCTGAGGATAAGACTTGTGGAAATTTCTCATTCGCCGTGATGATGCCGTCTGATTCCAAAAAGACGACTGTGCGGTTTTGCTGTGTTGAACTATGCCCCACGATGCTTTGCTGCTCAACGATCGCATACCCCGGCACCATCTCGGTAATTCGATAGGCGCCTTTTCCGGGCATGACACTGCGGAAATAATGATTGATCAGAGCGGAGACTCGCTTGTTGATAGCTTCTTCGTGAATCTTCGACTTATAAGCCGTATTTTGACGAATCAATGATTTGAGTGCCGGTGAGTTTCGATGCTCAACAGCTTCAAGATACAGGACAATGTAGTGGTACATCGCCAACTGCTTTTGGATCCAAGATTTTGAGAAATAAGGTATTCCTTGTTGATTTAACGTAATAGGGACAGCAAATTGAAGTGTTCGAGCGTCGGATGTTTCCGTGTAAAACCACCAGATAGAGGTACGTTGAGGATTGGGCACAAGCGTCTTATCATTTTTAATGACATGAGCGCGTATTGAATCAGTTTCTTCCGCTGTCGCACGCGAATACGATTTCATAGTTCCCGGGAGCGAAGCGCTCAGGAAGTCCGTGTATTCGATGAAATCAGAGAGCGTAATCTCTGCACGTTGAATGGGGGGAATCGATAGCCATAATGTCGAGCGATTCTTAAGATTGCTAATCGCCAAATTCAACATACGGATCCATTCATCTTCACGAAAATACCGATCGTTTTCTGCTTTTATGACGAGTTCTGGTTCAGTCGCATGGTCGTTCTGTTCTGTCGAAGGTATTGAAATAGAGCAGGCAACCAGCGTGAAAGACATTAAAAGGACAACAAGCAACGCGCCTATCCGAGAAAGGCGTTTCGATAACTTGAGATGCTTGATAATTGATTTCACAGACAAGCCTCAACTGTCGCTTATTCCTTCGTGCTGATCTAATTGTGCATTAATTTAGGGGTACGTTCAAGCTCAGATTTTTCGACGTTGGCGCGCCGCTTCGAACGTGATAATACCTGCCGCAACGGCGGCGTTAAGTGAATTGACTTTTCCATGAAGAGGGATAGTGAGTAAAAAATCGCAATGCTCCAGCATCTTCTTTGAGATGCCCTCGCCCTCACTCCCGATGACAAGCGCGATTCTACCGGAAAAATCAGCTTGATCGTATTCAGTGGCTCCGTCAGCCGCTGTTCCGTATATCCAAAAGCCTTTTTCCTTGAGGTCGAGAATTGTTTTGGCGAGATTGACCACACGACAGATCGGCACGTGTTCGACGGCGCCGGCCGATGCTTTCGCGACGGCAGCATTGAGTGCGACGGAACGTCTTTGCGGAATGATGACTGCGTTGACACCGGCTCCATCAGCAATCCTAAGGATTGATCCCAAATTATGCGCGTCTTGAATATGGTCGAGCAGGATCAGAAATGGATCTTCGCCGCGTTGCTCACATGGGGTGAGAATTTCTGTTAAGTCAGCGTACTCGTAAGGCGCGACTTCCGCGATAATACCTTGATGCGCGCCGGATGTGGCCATATTGTCGAGAGCCGTACGACCGACGTAATTGATGACAGCGCCACGCTCTTTGCAATCGGCGACAAGACGAGCAAGAGTGGCGTCAGAACGCGCGTTGCGAGCACTTTGAAGGGTATAGACCTTGTTGATCGAACGACCGGCGGCCAGTGCTTCAGCAATGGGATTTCTGCCTTCAAGTTGGTAAAGCTCGCGATCATCTTGCGCCATCATCTTGTCTCCCTCTCATCATTCACCGTCGTGATGTTCGAGTTCGTAAGTCTCTGCCATCCCGGAGTGTTCGAGAACATATTCGACGAGCTCGCCAATGCGTTCACGCTGTCCGTTGAGCCACAGCCACCCAATCAAAGCCTCAAAGGCTGTCGCTTGTCGGTAGTCTGCCAAATCGGCATAACGCGGCGTGCTGTGACAGTGAAAGTTTCTCGCTCTCTGGAGCAAATTCATCTCTTGATCTGTTAAAGCAAAATCACCGTTACCATGATTCAGCGCGTCGAGTAAACAAGCTTGCCCGCTCGCGCTGACAAACGAGGTGGCCATGCGGTGGAGCTTTCCCGAAGTAGATGGAAATTGGCGCGCTAAACGCGACCGTATATGTAATTCGAATACAGCGTCACCGACCCACGCGAGAGTCGAGACGGAGTACTCAAGGAGTTCTTTATCTGAAACAACTTCCATCGAATGATACTTGATCCACTTATTACGCTATAGGGATGACGCGAACACCTTGTGGCGTGTCTTCGACTTTAAATCCTTTAGCAAGAATCTCATCGCGGATTCTGTCAGCCGAAGCAAAGTCTCGATCTTTCTTTGCTTTTGTACGTTCTTCTACCATAGCGAGAATCTCTTCTGGGATGTCCTCACCTTCTTTTGCTGTCGGGTCAAGACCGAGAACTCCGAGAAGCTCAATAAGTGTTTCGCGCGCTGAGAGGAGTGTCTCAGGGGAGACGGCTCCAGAGGCAGACGCCGTGTTGGCCGCGCGGACAAGTTCAAAAATAGCGGCAATCGCATCAGCCGTGTTCAAGTCGTCATCCATCGCTTTTTGCCAGTTGAAACGGCAGGCGGCAATTTCTTCTACCAAATCTTGATCCATCGCAGGGTCGATCTCAATACCTTCGGAAGCTTTGGCTACGAACTCGAGGTGATCGACACTTGAGACAATGCGTTGCCAGCTTGTGACGGCTGCGTCGAGCAGGTCATCCGAGAAATTGACCGGCATGCGGTAGTGAGCCTGCAAGATGAAAAAACGGAGAATATGGTAGGGGTAGTGCTTTACAAGGTCTCGAACCGTGAAGAAGTTGCCAAGCGATTTTGACATCTTCTCGTAATTGACGTTGACAAAACCGTTGTGAACCCAGTAACGGACAAACGGTTTGCCTGTCGCGGCTTCACTTTGCGCGATTTCATTCTCGTGGTGTGGGAACGTCAGGTCAACGCCTCCCGCGTGCATGTCGATTGTTTCGCCTAAGTTGGCAAGGCTCATCGCGGAGCACTCGATGTGCCATCCGGGACGTCCTTCGCCCCATGGGCTCGGCCAGAAGGGTTCGCCTTCTTTCTTGAATTTCCAGAGCGCGAAGTCGAGAGGATTGCGTTTTCCCTCGAGTTCCGAAACGCGCTCACTCGCGCCGGCGATCAGATCCTCAAGATTGTGGCCGGACAGTTTCCCGTACTGTGGGTATTGATCGATCGAGAAATAGACGCCGTCATCGGTCGTGTAGGCAAAACCTTTGTCAACGAGAACGGAAATCAGACGGATGATATCGTCGATTGATTCAGTCGCGCGTGGATGCATCGTGGCGCGCATAATGTTCAAACCGTCAGCATCTTTGTAATACTCATCGATCATTTGATCGGCGAGCTCAGTCGTTGAAATACCTTCAGCCTGCGCTCTGATGATGACCTTGTCGTCGATGTCCGTGAAGTTCTGGATGTAGGACACTTTGTTCCCGAGCCAAAGTAAATACCTTCTTAGCGTGTCAAAAGTAACGAATGGTCGAGCATTTCCAATATGAAATAAATCGTAGACGGTTGGTCCGCAGACGTAAATTTTGAAATGATTATCTTCAAGCGGTGTCAACTCTTCTTTTTGTCTTGTCATAGAGTTGTAAATTCGCATGGTGCCTCCAGTGTGGCTTATTGGCCACGAATAATGAACATAAGAAACCCGAAATGGCGGACTCCCTTTTTGATACCCAGCCTAATGCCAGGTGGGTGTCCTGCGGTGGTCTTAGAACGTCCTCGAGAGGCCTGCTCGTATTCCACTTCGACCCAGACTCCCTATCAAAAAATGGTGGTCCAAAAACAAGAGTACCGCACATTCCAGGCGATTTAATGATAGCACGATTTCAAAAGTGCTTCAAATCACGATGTTACAAGGTTTTCAGCCATTGGCGATCAAATTTTCACCTAGAGAGGCTATTAAATTCAGCAAAATTCGTCATCATTACACTTGGAACTATTTGTTTGGTTGGGGTATAGTTTACCCATGAAGAAGGTGTTTCCATTTTTTGGATTTGCGAATCGCGCCATGCCCATCACTTTCGCGGCGGTTGTATGCGGTGTGCTCGGCATGTGGCTCGGACTGTGCGGACGTGTTGACGCAGGGATGATCTGTCTCATGATGGCCGGTGTCTTCGATATGTTTGATGGACCGATTGCCCGAGGGAAGAAAGGGCGAGTGCCTGACGAGAAACGTTTCGGCATTGAGCTTGACTCTTTGGCGGACGTGATCAATTTTGGATTTGTCCCGCCTGTATTGTTATACGCGTCAGGTTTGCAACGCTGGTTCTATATTCCCATTTTCTTGATCTATCTCTTGGCAGGGATCACACGGCTCGCTTATTTTAATGTTCTCGCTTTTCGATCCGTTGACGGAGAACCGTCAAGTGACTACTTCACCGGCATGCCGATCACGAGCGCTGTGGGGATCTTTCCTTTATTCTGGTTGATCGCAAAATTGTTGCCTGATCTTGTTGGGAATATTCTTCTCGCCGTTGTGATGTTTATCACGGCTATTCTTTTCGTGAGCCCTATCCAAATCCCTAAGATAAGGAAGAGACATTACCCCGTCGTCTTGCTCTATATTGTCGCCCTTATCATTGCCTATGTCCTCCGACGCTGACCAACGACAAGAATCGGGGCAGACGCGCTGGCTCAAACGTTTGTACAACACGGCTTTAGGTCGATTATGTCTCAATGCCCTTATTTCGAGAAAATGGTTTACGACGCTCTGTACGTGGCCAATTCGATCAAGATTTTCGAAACGTCGGATAGAACCTTTTATTCGTACGAATCAAATCGACATGACACCCTATGAAAAGGGGCCATTTCGTTCTTTTAATGACTTTTTTATCCGTAAAATAAAACCGGGCTACCGTCCTTTCTCAAATAATCCGGAAGATGTCGTAAGCCCTTGCGACGGACTTTTATCGGCGGTCGAGATATCGCCCGATCACACTTTCTTGATCAAAGAACAACCGTACACAGTCTCAAAGCTTCTTCAAGACGATCATCTCGCAAAAATGTACGACGGTGGGCTCGCCCTTATTTTTCGTCTGCAAGTGCACGACTATCACCGTTATATGTTTTCCGATAGCGGGCACGCGTCACCACCACGCAAAATCAAGGGTCGCTACCACACGGTCAATCCGATCGGGTTGAGCGCCACATCTGTTTTGCAGGAGAATTCACGCGAATGGCAAATGCTTCACTTTGATCATTTGGGTGACATCATCCAAATAGAAGTGGGCGCGATGATGGTGGGCAGAATTGTCAATCATGATGTGAGCGAGTTCCGACGCGGAGACGAAAAAGGCTATTTTTGTTTTGGCGGGTCGACGATCGTGTGGCTCGTCAAGCGAGATCAGATCGACTTACTCAAAGAGTGGTCGGCTATTTTTGAGAAAGAGATGCCTGTTCTCCAAGGGCAGCTCATAGGAAAAACTCATCCATAAAAAATGACGTACGTTTCAAGCGCACGTCATTTTCATTTAGCTATCAAGATAATTGTTTTATGTGTAGTTTTTTCCTATCTCGCCTATTGGCCGCGGCGATCCGATGGTTTTATCGCTGTTCCTTCCAAAAATTAAATCACGATTATTCTTCGCACGGTTCTGAAGGTGTGCAAGAGATACGATCGAGGATTTGATCGAGTTCGAGCGCCTTTACCCAGCT
>CAZBOM010000011.1:0-5457 GCA_964493375.1 uncultured Mageeibacillus sp.
TGGGGCACACGGCTCATGCCCAATTGCGACTTGAAGAAGAAGCTTTCGTCAAATACGGTGACCGTTTTGTCATTCGTTTCTATTCACCGCTCGAGACGATCGGCGGAGGTGTCATCGTCGATCCTCTTCCCTCGAAGCGACGCCGCGGGCGACCGATTAACGAAATCGATTTCGAAATCATGGCAGGCGAAGATCACGCCGCTCGGCTAGCGCAAGCTATTTTACAAGGAGGTAATCAATTGGCACCTCTAAGCCGAGCTTGTTATCGAGCGGGGATCGCCGACGAAAAAAAACACGCCATCATCGAACAGCTTCTCGCGAACGAAACAATTGTCATGTTGAATGATCGCGTCGCCATCCACAAAGAGACGCTCGAAAAACTGGGCGTCGAATCGACGACCATACTCGGGCGATTTCACCGCGAGCGACCGCTTGAAAGCGGTATGAAGCGCGAAGAACTTAGAACAAGACTTCTTCCGCGCGCCGACATACAGCTTTCTGACCTCGTCATCGACAATCTTGAAAAAGCCGGATACTTAAGTGCCTCTTCGGGACTTGTCTCACAGAAAGGATTCGAGGTGACACTGACTGAGGCGGAGGAGTCGGTCATCGGTGAAATTGAGTCTCTGTTCCTTGAATCAGGATTCACGCCACCGAGTGTTGATGAGTTGACATCTCAATTTGGAAAACGCGCGAACATGGGACAGATCATAACGTTGCTCCTAAATAATGGGACATTTATCCGCCTCACACCGCAAATTTTGATGTTGAATGCTCATGTGGAAAAAGCGTGGGGGGTCGTACAAGACACGATCGAAACGGAAGGACAAATCACGCTTGCCGATTTCCGTGATAAGATTGATGCGACACGTAAATTCGCGATCGCCCTTCTTGACTATTTTGACAAACAAAAGAAGACAAAGCTCGTTGGAGACGCGCGAGTTTTTTATGCATAACGGTAAGAGATAATGGCACACAACCTCAACATTGTTTTTTCTAAGAAACATGAATCTCTCGTCGATTACATGTTCGAGCAGATGGAGCACCGGTTGCATCTTTGGCCGGATCATCGCGCCTTTCTGATCGTACCGGAACCGATGAAAGCCGACATGGAACGCCATTACATCACCAAAGCGCAAGTCGGCGGCCTGATGATGGCCGAAGTGTTATCATTCAGCCGGCTGGCGACGCGACTTTTTGCCGAGTCCGGCATGTACATGACCCCACCTCTGTCGCGAGCAGGCAAAGCCATCCTCGCGCAAAAAATTCTTCTCGATGAGAACATCTCATTCCGACGTTTTCAACGGTTGGCGGGACGACCGCAATACGCCGCTGAACTCGTCCGCATTCTCGGCGATTTCCAACGTTACGATATCTCAACGGAAGATCTGCTCCAACTAGAAAAAAACGTTGGTCAGTCATCTCAAGGGAATCCTGCCACGATCGACAAACTCTATGACTTTGCTCTCTTAAAGAAGGCGCTTGATGAGGAGCTCGAAGAAAGAGAACTTACCGACCCCGATCGCACGCTCAGCAACTTGGCCGACCTACTCGTTTCTTCGGCATTGCCGGAGCGTTTGCATTTTCTGACAAAAGCGCATATCTGGATAATCGGCTTCGGTGGAGAGCGCCAGTTTACATCGCAGGAAACGGAGATCATTCGAGGATTGGCATCGCATGTCTCCGCGCTTACTATTTCCATTACAGCTGATTATGCCGGCGGCGACAGAGGAGAACTTGCCTTTCAACACGGTCGATCAACCATCGATTCATTGAGCCGCATGTTCCCCGGCATAAGAGTCTCGCAACCTGAGAATCTCTCCAAAGAAATCACAAAAAAGAGAGAACAACCGACAGTCAAGCTCGTTCGAGCGATCGATATGCGCGAAGAAGCGCGTTATTGCGCGGGACAAGTTCGCGAATTACTGTTGTCAGAAGAATTTCGACGCAAAGATATCGGCATTGCGCTTTGTGATGAGCAGCAGATGCCAAATTTGATCGAAACGGCTCTCGCCGAATTTGGTGTCGACGCGTGGGTCGATATCAGAAAGCCTCTGACGCAAAGTTCTTTCCTGCGAACAGTTATCGCTTTCTTATCGCTCTGCTCTTATGACTTTACACTCGATGATTTGATGAACTACTATCGAAACGGATTATCGCGTCTGACAGACGATATGATCGACTCTCTCGAGAACGCGTCGCTCGCTCTCGGTTGGACGACGGCTCGTGATTTTAGAGAGCTCAGCGCGTCAAAGGCACTTCTCAACAAAGCCCTGTACGGCCGCTATCACGTCATCGACAAGGTCAAAAGAGATGTTCGCATCGCACTTTACGATGTATTCCGACTCCTCGACATCACATCAAAGATGAGACAGACGAGAAACGGGCACGATAAAGTGGAACGGCTTCTCGACTTTCTGTTTAAAGGTTCATTAAAAACTAAGGTGATGGCGAGACGCAATGAACTGATACATCGTAATCACGCCGACAGTGCCTCATTGCTCGTCTCCTCTTGGAACGCGACAGTTGATTTCTTGAATGAATCGAAAAAGCTTTTGGGCAAAACGCGCATTTCACAAGATCACTTTACTCAACTGATTTTGGCAGGCTTAGAAGGACTCGCCTTACCGTCGGTGCCTTTCGGTGTCGACCGCGTCCGTGTCGGGTCTCTCCAATCGATGGCGACATGGCCATGTCGCGTTCTCTTTATTCTCGGAGCGACTGAATCGGCATTCCCTCCTGAAGTACGCCAGCAAGGCTACTTGCGCGATGAAGAGCGAGATTTTCTGTCAGCGCAAATTAAAAAACCTTTTCCCAATCGGCGAAAAGATCAGCCGGCTTCTCAGGCTTGGCTTGTACAGATGTTACTGACACGACCGACGAGTCTTCTCTATCTGTCTGTCCCTTCTTTCGGCGAAGAGCAATCTCACATTTTCGATGATCTGCGAGAAAAGCTGTCCGCCCACGTCGCCGTATTCGCTGAACCCGACCATATTCCTGATGTCCGATGGAAAGCCTTGCCGGCGGCTCATCGTATCATGCGCTGGAATACAGAAGCACCTTCTGCGTGGAAATCGGCCGTCGATAAGATGACTGAATCAAAAAAACAACCCGTAAAACTCGCGCACGAGAATGCCGAGCACTATGTTCTGTCAGAAGAACTGGCGCGAGACACGCTTTATCTGTGGCATGGTGTCAGCGTGTCTTCTTTGCAACAATACAACGCGTGCCCTTTCCGTTTTTTCGCACAGTATGTTGTGCAAACGAGTGAGCGCGAGATTGCTCAAGATGAACCTCGTGTGCAAGGAACGATGCTTCACCGGCTCGTGGAGCTTGCGACAAACGATCTGATGGATCGTTTAAGCAATCTCGAAACAGCCGAAGAAATCAAACAAGCAGCGGAGTCATGGCGCCGAGAGGTCGGAACAGACTACATGCGAAAACTCTATGATCTCGCGACATTCGATCGCGGTCTCGGTTGGTACGCGAGACCCTCACTTTCAGGGAGCATCGGCGAGAGACTCCGCCTCTCCGCCGCGAAAACAATCCATGCCGTCACGGAGTTCAGTGAGCAAGAATCGTATACCCCGCGTCTTCTTGAGTGGTATTTTCCCAATCATGCATCGGCGGAATATAACTTTGAAGTGAACGGAGAAAAGTTCACCTTAAGGGGCCTTATCGATCGAGTTGAAGAGAACTTGTCCGGCTCTGTTCGCATCATCGACTTCAAGAGATCCGGGCAAGACTTCTCTTGGCTCGGTCTCTATGACGGCACCGACTTACAGCTTCCGCTCTATAAAAAAGCGTTTGAACGCGCCTTCCCGGATAAAAACATCAAGGAACTCTATTTCTGTGGGTTTGACAGACCTCACGCGAGAGATTTCATGTCTTTTGATGGCGATCTCGACAACAAAGAAGAAACATTGTCATCTCTTCAAAAACAAAAAAAGCAATGGCAAGGAGATGAAGCGCAGAGAGCGGCTGATTACGCAGAGCAAAAAGCGATCGAAACAATCCGGAATATTATGTCAGGAGAGTTCTCTGCGACACCTGTCATTCGCGGAGAACGAGAGAACCCTTGTCAGCATTGCCCATGGCGCGCCGCATGCGGCTATGACAATCGTCTCGCGCGGAACAAACCGCTTCCATCAGACAGAGAGACGGTCAAAGAAGTGCGAGAAACAATTCTGGGGGAAATAACCAAGTGATATTCACTTGATAGACCTAGCACTTGAAAGCCATGCAGACTCTAGCAAGAATATAATCGGTCAAATCTCGACCGCAAAATGACAAAGCCACCTTCATTCGCGAGGGTGGCTTTGATTCTTTTTTGCCAAACATAGTTGATGGCTTTGATCGACACTTAACCGGTTCCCGAGCTTGTCGTTGTCAGCTCCGTCTCAGCCACAGGCGTCGTCGAGACGGGAGGCGGAGGGGCATTCTTCACCGGCCACGGATTCTCTTTCATCCAATTCATATACGGCTCCATAGTCTTCTTCCAGACATCGGCCGGCATCAAATCGCGATAATAGTCTGAATCGATGATGAGCTTGGCCGTCTCAAACCTGATTTTAACTTCGCGGTTGATCCGCTTGATATACTCGGCCTCATCTTCTTCTAATGTCTTCCCTTCGCTGAGTGTAAAGGCTCCCGTTGCGGCGTTGTATCTTCCGAGATCGGTGATCCAACTCCTCCCATTGAAGATGACGAGCGCTTCGTGGTCAGAGAGAATATCTCGGCCGGAGAGCATACGCGAATCGTACGGAACGCCCATATAGTTGTAAGCCGTCGGCAACAAATCCAAGCTGGAACAGTACTTCTCCACGACGGCAGGTTCAATCCCATCGTGATAGAAGAGTGCGGCACTTCTATATAACTCGAACGTGTTGTCAAGTTCTTTTCCAGCCAACTCATAGAGATCAGGTTTTTCCAACGCATAGGGATAGTGATCGGGATTGAGCACAATCAGTGTCCTGTCGGCAATCCCCGCATCGCGCAGTTGTTGGAGCAAGTAAGCCATCGCGAGTTCCAAATCGTAATTCGCCGCCATGTAACATTTCGCCTCGTAAGGCAAGTTGAGATGCTCAAATATCTTATAATGTCGCGTCGCCATCATGTTCCCAAGTCGCGTATACGGCGCATGCCCACTGACCGTCAGGTAATAAACATGAAACGGCTCTTTATCAACAAACTCGAAAACTGTCTTCTCCATCATCTCGAGATCCGACTCAGGCCAAGTTCTCTTCACTTCTAACCCGTGATTGAGACCTCTGTAAAGGTACCCAAGATTAGGATGCGACAGATTACGCGCGTAATAGTCCCACAGGTTGTTGTGCCACGCATACGTCGTGTAGTCGACGCCGCCACGTCCGCCATGGCTGGCGCCGGCGGAATAGCCGCCGCCCGCTCCGCCGGGACCTCCGGAGACATAGCCGCGGCGGTGGCCGGAGATCGTGC
>CAZBOM010000011.1:5467-18376 GCA_964493375.1 uncultured Mageeibacillus sp.
GACGCCGGCACCACCGGAGTCCGCGTCGTCCGCGCCGTCCAAGGTCGATACGCCCCAGACAGGGTTATAGAAGTTCTTGAAGTGAATGCCTTGGTTCCACATCATCCAGAGAGTCGGCGTCAATTCAGGGTGAATCGCGTACTTCGAGAAACTCTCCGCCGTAACGAAGATAAGATTGAATCCTTTACCTTTTCCCGTGTGCTCGTTCGTATACGTCGGAACAGTTCGAGAAAAAACGGTGTCTAAGTAGCGCAGCGCATCGGCCCGTGAGCGGCCTTGCAAGATAGCCGGCGCGTCTTCGTCAGGTTTGTTATCGCCAAGTCGCGCGTCGAAATCGACCGGCAAGACCTGGGGTAGACGCTCAACGACTTGTCCCGGTTCCGTAACGGTGGGATCGTCAGCAGAACCGGAAGGTTCCGTGACAACAGGCGGCTTCGTCGTTTTGATCGGATCGGGAATCAGATCGGGGTCAAGCGATGCCTTTCGAGGAATGATGAGGTGGCTTATATCGACTCCCATCGCTGTGAATAACCCAAATTGCCCGGCCCCTGTCAACATCTCATTTTCTCTGAAATAGTTCCTCCAAGGACTGTTATCCGATCGATTAAACGCCATGCTGCCAATTGCAACCCCAAACATGGCGATAGCGAGCACGATACAGATCAGCGAATCGCGCACGCGAACCACTTTGGCCATGCACGGCGCAAAGTAGCGTTTTCGCAGAAAAGCGAAATAGGCGATAAGCGGTATAAACATCGTGATAATCCACGGCAGATTGCGCGCAATTTTGATAAGAATATCGTTCCAGAATTGCGCAACTTGACCGCCGTGTCCGATTGAGTAAAAGACAAAGAACGTTCGAAAGAAACGAAAATAAATCAGTTGTGAGTTGTAAATAAAGGGAAAGAAGATCATCAATATGATGAAAAGCACATGGCGACCTCTCCGCGGCAAAAAGCTTAACACGCCCGCAATCAGTATCGATTTCGCGATGAGAAACAGCGTCGTATGAAGGATCCCAATGCTCCAGAAGTTTTCGTTCGTCGTCACGCGAATCACGAGCTCACAGAGAAACTGTACTGCGAAAAACATGAGCGCAAATGTCATAAAACAACGGAAGAGCTCTTTATAATCTCTGCTGCCATTCTTCTGAAGATCGGCGGCCAACCCGAACTTGGATGTTATCTCTGAAGGCTCCTTTAAACGATTTCCCGAAGATTCGCCGATTGCCGTCAACGTTGTCTTGTGCGGTCTTGATTTTGGCGATTGTGACGCCATTCGGCTCGGATCGATTCGCCGCGGTTCGATGAGACGATTCGCCGATGCATCGATGGGGCGATTCGCCGATGCATCGATGGGACGTTCTTTCTGAGCGGTGTCCACCATGTTAAGATGCGGTGTACGAATTTGGGCAGCTCGCACATGAGGCTTTCTTTGCTCGTGATGAATCGTCGTCTCGCGGCGTTCAGCGTGCTCCAATATGTCGGTAGCCGGTCGTTGTCCAAGGCGCTCTAAATCACTGATTTCGACATGATCTGAAGCGTCGGAAGTCGGTCTTTTACTTTTATCTGATGTCGCGTTGACACTATCTTTCAGTCGTCGCCACCTATAGGTACCGGAATAGAATTCTCTCGGTTTCGGTATACGATTGTTATTTTCTCGCATTGGAGATTGCCTCCCATTGCCCCATATAAAGCGAATATGGTCACCTTAATTTGCAATTTACTCTACAGCCAAAATAATTACCCGAACATCATATCACAAACGCTTTCATATCAATCTTATTCTCGTTGAAGAATAAAATTTCGCTTCTGTCAATATCGGCTTGTTTTCATAGTAAAAATGACTGCATACAACAATGTGTGACTACATAAAGAATAATAAAAATTTTATGGACAATAAGAACCTGCGGTCAACGGTCCTTGAATTTTACTTGCTCGGGTACGGAAGCTTCAACGATCACCACCTCTGTACCTCCGTATTGATTTTTAAACTGTGAAATCGTTGTCAATTCGACGTCTCCATGAAACTTCAAATTATAAGATTTGAAGTCGTCGACACGATTCGTGTCATACATGATGGAATCGACCACATAGACGAGATAGAGCGTAGATGATAAACGGTCTCCGGCTTCATAATGGCTCTGATACGGTGTCGCTTCTTCACATGTTCCCTCGATGACAATTTTGTAGAATAAAGCGACAAAATTGTCGGCTCGATTCATCTTCGGATATCCATAATAGATGCGCGCGACACCGTGCCGTTCTTCAAAACCCCAACGGCTGAGCGGTTGACCGACACGAGAATCTTCATTCCAGTAATTGTGAATCAATCGCGATTGGATATCTTCTTCGATCGCAGGACCGAGTTTGTTGAATAGCGGCATCAAGTCGATATGGTCGAGATTGCGAGGAAACTCTTTCAGCCCACTGACAGTAAAATCTTTCGATAAACCTGCCGCTGACATGCCGCGATCGGCAAACCACTCGTGGTTTACAGTCGCGGTGACATGGACGGTATCTCCGTTCGTCAACGGCGATGCGGGCATCACCGCAAACTTGAGAGGCGGTTCTGCCTTCACTCCGGCATCGACCCAATCAGCGGGAAGTCTTGTCGTGTCAATCGTCGCCGTCCCTTGGCCGCTCACGCCATCGTACGAAAGGACGAGATTCTCGAATAAATCGACTTGTTTCAGAGCTTGAAGCCCGCTGACAGTGAAAGTGAAATCCTCTTCATAGGCAATGTAACCTCTTGATGTCAGCGCGCTATTGTCAGCTTTCACGCGAACACTGACATTCGATCCATTCGATAAGTTTGTTTTTGATGTAAGGAAAGTGATATTAAAATGCTCTCGCAAACGCTCCATATCACCCGACAAAACGACCTGCGCTGTCCCTCGGCTTTCAAAACCGGTGAAGACAAGCTTCATTTCCGACGCCATATCGATTCTCTTCACCTCTTCGAGACCTTCAACGACATACTTAAACTTGTTGTTTTTGAAACGAACATCGCCTGCTTTGGCGAGTTCTTCGTCATGAGATACTCGAACAATAATCTCATCGCCATTTTTAAGGCCACTCATGTGGTCGGCGGTAAAAATCAGCGAATTCAACGCGGCTTCTCTGATAAAGAGACGTTTTATCTTTTTCTCATCCGTGTCGCGGAGCGCATCGGATTCTTCTTTTATGATTTCGGCGATTTTCGATGTGTTCGATTTGAGAGTGAGTATTCCATAACCATTGGCACCGGTCACGTGAATCGTCGCGAGTTCACGCACATCAAATGTTCGGGAGCTGCATGCAGTCCCGGCCATCAATACCAATGTGATCAATACGATCAATGAAATGATTATGCGTCTCAAGCGCGATGCCTCCCAAATGAAAATGATCGAATAAACGATCACGATCACATTTTCCACACGGTCATTCTCATTGAATCATATCACGATAGCACGTCAAATCGATTTATTGGGTGATATACCGTCAGCTTTCACGGTAGAATAGAAGAGGCAATATATTTTTTCATGCAAGTATAGTATGTCTCAATGCAAGAGGAAGGAATTCAAAACGATTATGGCAGCGATCGAGTGGACAGATGAACAAGGTTTAGCGATTGAGTTTGATGAATCTTCTCGTTTACTTGTCTCAGCGGCAGCCGGTTCAGGCAAAACAGCCGTGTTGACAGAGCGCATCACAAACCGCGCATTAAAGGCTAGTGTGAAACTTCCCCGCCTTCTCGTCATGACATTCACTGAACTGGCGGCAAAGCAGATGAAGGCGAAGATCATGGCGCGCTTTCGAGAACTGCGCGCATCAGCAACAGATGAAAACGAGAAAGCTCATTTTGACAGTTTGATCCGTGAACTGCCTCTCGCGCAAATATCCACGATTCACGCCTTTTGCAATTTAGTGCTCTCTTCTCATTTATCGGAATTCACAGACAAAAGCGGACGCCCCCTTCTTGAACCGGGGTATAGAATCTTAGAGGGCAATGAAGAGCAAGTTTTACTTGATGAAGCCATTGATTCAGTTTTATCCGTTCTCTACGCCGATCTCGACATGTTGGAAAAACAGGATGATGTCGATGGCGCAGATGTCGATGGCGCGGATGTCGATGGCACGGATATCGATAGCGCGGATATCGATAGCGCGGATGACATGGCGCGCGCATCTTACAATGATGAGGTTCCCATAGGCTTGCCAAACTTAACAAGCGACATCGCTCCTTTCATTATGATCAGAAGCTCGTGTTCTAAAGCTGAGTGGTTGCGAGATTTTAAAGCTATTTCACTCGCCTATGCGCCCGGCATGGATGACCGAGCGTTTCGTGAGACGATCGGGTCAATGCTTGAACAAATGCGCAATCTACCGCACTACGAAGAACTGATGATAAGCTCGCTTGAAACATTCATGAAAGACACCTCTTCGTTCCCAGTAGGCGAAGCGTATGACTATTGGTGGAATTTATTCTACTCGACACTTGATACGGCCACGCGCGCGCTCGATGAGCTTCGTTTGACGAGTCATTACAGTCGATTGTTTGCTGACTCCCCCAAAAAACAAAAGCACCTTATTGATTTGGCGAACGCGACGGAAGCGATGGAGAGAGTCATCGTGACACTGGGGACATCGACTGTTCGTTCAGCTGAGCGTTGGGATGCCATCGTCGAATGCGGTCGATCTCTTCCTCTCCTTGAACTACCGAGCTTTAGTTCTAGCAAGTCGACGAATGAGGAAGTCATCGCCAAAAACGACTATTTAGAACAATTTTTCAGAGAGGTTTTTCCTCTTGCCGCGCTCATCTCTAACAAGGTCAATCGCGATTCAGCAAGAAACATGAAATACATATCTCACACGTCTCCCGTGTTTACGATATTAACGGAGGAAGCGAGAGAATCAATGCGCGAAACAGTCGGCCCTGTCGCCCGATTTTTAGAGACAGTTTTGCTCGTAGATCGCGAATATAAGAAGAAACGTTTTTCTAGAAATGCGATCTTGTTTAGCGATATTGAGCACGGAGCGCTCGCCATCCTTGAGAAAGAGGATGTCAAAAAAAATGTCAGCGAGTTATTCGATGAAATATATATCGATGAATACCAGGATACGAGCAGTATTCAAGACGCGATCATCACGGCGATCGACCGCGACAACGTCTTTATGGTGGGCGATATCAAACAGAGCATTTACCGCTTTCGCTACGCAAACCCGGATCTGTTCGCCAAGCGTGCCGAAAAATCGCTGATCTGTCGCCCCAAACAACCTATCGAAAAACGAACACGTGAGCACAGCGGGTATCTCGCTTTATTGAATCGCAATTTTCGTAGCCGCCCCGGCATTATCAATTTTGTCAACGATGTATTCAGCGCTTTTTTGACAAAGCAATCGGGTGAGATTGAGTACGATGAAACGCAATCGTTAAGTGCAGACCGCAAATCGGCAGATGTTACAGAGAAATCTTCGCCTTTATACACACCGGAAGTCGTATGGGAAATCGCGACCAACACAGATGAAGATTTGACAATAGAGGAGCTGCTGGTAGATGTCGAGAAAGAGCAACGCCTGCCTTCCACCGCTCCCGCGATTGATATCCCTCGCTCGAGCATCAGGAAAGAAGCTTTCATGGCAGTGCGTGTCATCGGTGACTTGCTGAACGCGGGGGCGAAACATGAGACAATTGCTATATTGCTCCCGACGAATGACAACTGCCGACAATACGAAGAGGTCTTGACTTCTTGTGGCATCCCCGTCACGAGTCGATCGGGGCGAGTCTTCGCCGACAACCTTGTGAGTCGCCAAATCGAGGCGCTCCTATCCGTCTTAGACAATCCGCGCCAAGATGTCCCGCTGCTCTCGGTCATGATAGGCCCCTTTGCCCCCGATCCGTTCTCTAGTGAAGAGTTAATCTCTATCTCGCGTGAGAAATTTGATGCCGATCACGTTTCAGAAGGCGACGGTGAGATTATCGATGAAAAGAACGGCGATGGAAGACAGCGAATCAAAAAGCGAACGGACGTATATTTCCACGATCGCGCGCACCAGATCGGCGAGCGAGAAGAAATATCGCCTCTCGGTGAGAAAATTCGCCATTTCCAAGAACGTATGAAGCGTTGGAGACTACTCGCGACAGAACTCAATCCACGTGAATGGCTCGATATGGTACTTTTCGAGTCGGATTATCCCTCTTACATCGCGCGCGGACCGCTCGGTCCGAGTCATTATTTAGAACTCGAGCAATTGGCGACATTATTCGATTCCTACGATCGACCCGATCAATTAGGTGTCCGCGCCATGCTCCATCGATTAAAGGAATCGATTGGTCAACCGATCCAACTTGAAACTGAAACAGGCGAATCACTTGAAGGAGCCGTCAATCTCTTAACGCGCCACAGCAGTAAGGGACTTCAGTGGGACTACATCATCTTAGGAGGCTTAAGCCGCCAAGACGCAGGCGGTCGCACCGAGTCGTTAATCTCATACTCCGAGCAAGATGGTTTGTCGAGCTTCACCATAGGCGATGACGGTTTGACTGTCTACAACAACGCGTTGAATCAACTGTTTCGTCTTTCCGAAGATAAACGAAATCGGGCGGAAGCGTGGCGTCTGCTGTATGTCGCCATGACAAGGGCAAAAGAGCGCCTGATCTTGTTATCGCCGGCGAAAAAAACACTCGGTGATGCCTCAGGTTTTAAGACGATTCTCGAAGAAGCTGACTATCTGACGCCATCACTCAGTCATGACGACCGTGAAAAGCGAGCCGTCGTCCCCGAAAGTCTCGCTTCAAGTACTTCCAATGACGCCGAACTTCTCTTTTCCGTTCTCGCCGTTCGCGAACCGGATTTGACACGCGAAATGGCGATGGCTGAGAAAGGTATTTTTAAATTTCGGCACATGGAATCGAATATTTCCCCTTGGTCCGAGGTAGCCTGTGATGTAATACGCTGGCGTGCGCAACAAATGGTTTTAGAAGAAAACAACCAAACTAAAACACGATCGACTCAACCTTCCGAGGAAGAACAAACGATTGACAGTATCATCGCGCTTCTTTCGGCCCAAATTCCTCGACAAGATGCCGCCACAACGCCGGCAAAAATCACCGTTACAGAACTCAAGCGCATCAGCGATGAACCACTCGATAGTTTTCTTTCAGATAGCGAAGAACGCGAACCGCGTGCTGTGTCCCTTGAAGATCTCAAACACACCTTTTCTCTCGATGATAAAAAACAATGTTCAACCATTGACAACACAAAGCGCGTTATACCCTACGACGATATAAAAACGAAAATGACTCGATCGGACATGTCGCTCACGATGCGTAAAAGAGAGGAACAAAAGGCTTTTGTCGGTGCTGCTCTCGGCACCATGATGCACACGATCTTTCAGTTTATGGATATTGAAGATCTAAGAAAACAACCCCCCGCGGAAGTGGAAAGGGCTTGTCTCTCGCAGCTTGAGAACATGGTGGAGAAAAAAATTCTCTCAACAGAACAACTCGAAGCCGCGAAGCCGTTCACCAGTCAGATGGTCGCGTGGGCAAATAGTTCCTTGGCCGATCGATTGATGCATGTTGAGCAGACGACGGGGCGCGTGTATCGTGAGATGCCTTTCACAATGGCTCTCGCGTCGTCGGAGCTGCACGAATCGTTCCCTTCCGACGAAATCACGCTCGTACAAGGAATGATCGACCTTTGGTTCGTTGAAGATGACGATAAAGCTGTTTTAGTTGATTTTAAGACTGATGATCTCCCCGATCTCGACCTTGCGGAGACAACGATTCGAGAGCGATACGCCACTCAATTGAAATATTACGCCCAAGCCATAAAGCGCGCGACAGGACGCGATGTGAGCGAATCGATTGTCTGGCTCGTCCGCTACGCGAAAGAAGTTACATTTTGATTTTTTAGGTTGACAAATGGAGCAGAAACGTTGAAAATACACCGTGGAGGCAGATGGGTTCTGGTGTGCCCCGCGGTCTTCAAAACCGTTGAGGGGGGTTAGTAGCCTCCCGGGTGAGTTCGATTCTCACATGTCTCCGCCAACGTTGCGCGCCGGCTCTTTATCGCCGAATGATTCAGGGCAGGCGCGTAGGCTTTTTCACCTAAATGACGTAACATCCAAAAGAGATGATCTCGGAGAATAAACCGAGAACGGAAACGCTTTCGCGGCTTTCCGTCTTGAAAGGAGACGCGGACCATCCGCACATCACATGACCAGACGTACAGGTACAACATCCAGAGGCATACGCACACCCATCATCAGAAGCGGAGATAATCTCATCGAAATCATTGTCGATAGTGTTGTCGAAGCGGCCAAAAGCGAAGGTTTCGAGCTCCATGATCGCGATGTCGTCGCGGTGACGGAGTCCGTCATTGCGCGTGCGGAGAATAATTACGCGACATGTGATGATATCGCGCAAGACGTCAAACGTCTTTTCCCTGAAGGAGAAGTCGGCGTCGTCTTCCCCATTTTGAGCCGCAACCGATTCGCCATCAACTTGCGAGGTATCGCGCGAGGCGTCGACAAAGTGGTGTTGCAGCTCAGTTACCCTTCCGATGAAGTCGGCAACAGTTTGATGGATCTCGACTTGATGGATGAAAAAGGCGTCGACCCACTCTCTGACTGTCTGACAGAAGAACGCTACCGTGAGCTCTTCGGCATCAACCGCCACAAGTTCACAGGTGTCGATTACGTCGAATTTTACAAAGATATTATTACGGCTGAGGGAGCGGAAGCTGAGATCATTCTCGCCAACAATCCCGTCGCGATTTTGACGAGAACGCCCTACGTGCTCGTCGCCGATGTGCACACGCGCCACCGTACAAAACGACTGATTAAAAAAGCCGGGGCCAAACGTGTACTAGGCCTTGACGATATTCTCACCTCATCTGTCAACGGAAGCGGTTACCACGCCGTATACGGTCTGCTCGGTAGCAACAAAGCGAGCGAAGAGAGAATCAAGCTCTTCCCGCGCGGAGGCAAAGAACTCGTCGAAGCGATCGCGGCCAAATTCCTTAAAGAGACAGGCAAACACATCGAAGTCATGATTTATGGCGACGGAGCCTTCAAAGATCCCGTGTGCAAGATTTGGGAACTGGCCGACCCCGTCGTATCACCTGCCTACACAGACGGGCTCGAGGGACAACCGCGAGAGCTTAAGCTTAAGTATCTCGCCGACAACGAATTCGCCGCTTTGTCAGGCAAAGAACTTGATGAAGCGGTCAAGGCCGCTATTCGCGCAAAAGAACTCGAGCAAAAGACAGATGACAAGGCGGAGGGAACGACACCGCGTCAACTCTCCGATCTACTCGGATCACTCGCCGATTTGACTTCAGGCAGTGGCGATAAAGGCACACCGGTCGTTCTCATTCAAGGGTACTTCGATAGTCTTTCCGATTGACATCATAAGCAGACCTTTCCTATCATCTAGGAAAAGAGGGCGCAAATATGAGCATCACCGTATTAATCCGAGGCGGGGGCGACCTCGCTTCGGCGACTATTCATAAACTTAAAAGATCAGGCATGCGTGTCGTCGTATGCGATATCGCGAAGCCTTCATGTGTCCGCCGATCGGTTTCATTCTGCAATGCTATCTATGAAGGCGATTGGGAGATTCAGGGCGAAACATCTCGACACATCGAAAACATGACGGACATCGAACCGACGCTCGACGCCGGATTGATCCCCGTCCTTACGATCCCTGATCGTGAAGTTCGCGACTATCTCAAACCCGATGTCTACATTGACGCGACCGTATCGAAGAGAACTCCTGATTACGATTTGTCTTGGGCGCCGCTTGTCATCGGTCTCGGGCCGTCGATCATCGCCGGTGTTCACGCCAATGTCGTCATTGAGACAGAACGCGGTCATTACCTCGGAACGTTAATTTATGATGGTGAAGCGGCGGCAAATACGGGTGTCCCCGGTACGATCGCGGGGCATGATATCGATCGTGTTTTGCGCGCTCCCACGGCCGGAAAAACAATCAATCACTACAACATCGGCGATCATGTCGAAGCAGGCGAGACGATCATGACGATCGACGGAACTGAAGTCAAGGCGAGCATTTCAGGCATGATTCGCGGATTGATCGCCCCCGGATTTGATGTTCGGAAAGGTCAGAAGATCGGAGATATCGACCCGCGAGACGATATCCGCTATTGTGAGTCGATCAGCGACAAAGGGCGCAACATCGCCGGCGGCGTGTTGGAAGCGATCATGGCTTATTACGCCGATCAAACGTAGCGCTTCGATTAGCAAGATATCTCTGTATTTAGAAATAGAAGGCAGGTCGCAGTGGATCAACATCACGATAACGAGGATAGGCAACTGACGACTCGCCATGTTTCACTCGAAGCATTTATCCGTTCGCTTTTAGAGAACCGTTCACGTCATTACGCGTCGCCTTTTGTCGTGAGCGCCGTCGGAGGCGGTGGCAAGACAACAACACTCGTCCACCTCTATCAGCAATCTTTGCGTCCACGGTCTATTTTGACAACAACGACGGCGATGATCGCCCCCGGCTTTCATGATGACTCGACCAACCCTTGTTTATCGTTTCGTTCTCTAGACTCATCTCTGCGCGACATCACGATGAACCCTCCTTCTCATTCCGGCGTTTGGTTCGGCGAACCTTTCTCGGACATTCCGGGGAAATACCGTGGCGTCGATGTCAACGATCTCGACACTTACGTCCGCGAACAGCGCTCTTGCCGCAACGATGAACTGATCATTTATTGCGAGGCAGACGGATCAAAGCGAAAACCGCTCAAAGCGCACGCTGACCATGAGCCCGTTATCCCGCTGACTACAGATTTGACATTGATTCTCTTCGGTTGTTCGGGCATTGATCGGGCATTATCGGAAGCAAATGTCCACAGAGCGGAGCTTTTTGCAAAAGCGACATCTAAGCAACTCGATGATCGCGTCGAGTTTGAAGACTTAACGGAACTCTTGCGCAACGGTCATCTCCTGAAGGGAATCCCAGCAACAAGTCGTGTCGCCGTGATCTTTAACCAAATTGATTTACTCCCGAAATCGATGTCGGAAATCAACAAGCTCGAACAATGGGCAAAAGCCATTCTGAGCATCCCTCGGATTGACGCTATTTTCTTTACCGGTGGCGCCGGAGATGAGCACGACACGATATTAGGTGTCGCCAAGCTAGAATCCGATGCCCCGCGCTTTTCGGCCGTGCTCCTCGCAGCCGGTCTATCGACGCGCATGGGAACGGAGAATAAACTGTTGCTTCCTCTCGGGGACAAAACAGTCCTCGCCCAAACACTATCGCGCGTTCTTTCAAGCGATATCGGAGAGTTAGTCATCGTTCTCGGTCATGAGGCATCAAAAGTCAAACAATCGATTGCCGCAGATGCTTTGATCGAAGCGCCTTCCGAAATCGATGTGAAAATCGTCTTTAACGAAGACTATGAACAAGGGCAAGGTACGTCGGTTGCGTGTGGCGTCCGCCATCTCGCTGATGACAGTACAGCGTGTTTTTTTATCCCAGGCGATCAACCTTTCGTTTCACCTTTAATCATGAGAGCGCTCGCGGAATCATCAGCTCCGAAGAAAATCGTCATCCCGACCGTCGGCGGCAAACGCACGTCTCCCGTTTTATTTGATCGCGCATTTTATCGAGAACTCGCCCAACTCCGCGATGAGAGAGGCGGACGGCAAGTTATCGAAACACACGAAGGAGATGCCGTTGTCTTAATTCAATGCGATGATGAACTCTCAAGTCTCGATCTCGACACGAGAGAAATGTATGAAAAGGCTCGTAACATGGTAGATAAATAATGGATAACATACAACCACCAAATGAAATTAAATGGAAGCTGCGCTTCTCCGTCAAAGTTTTTTTATTCTTACTTTTGTGCGTACTTTTCTTTGTCACGCTGTGGGCAATTTTGACATATGACAACGTCAGTCTCGCTGAAGTCGTTTTTCATATTCATGTTCCGTTGAAAGGGACAGGTGGAGGGATCGCGCTCAAGGGCACATTGTCAACCGTCATCCCTTCAATCGTGTTGACACTTCTGTTCGCATTCCTCATCTACCCTCGCCAATCTAAAGTGAAACCTTCTAAGCCGATCTTTCGCGAATTTCGCGGACGAAAATGGATCGCGCGCGCTTTGGCTATCGCTGTTTTTGTGAGCTTCCTATTGATGGCTCAATTAAATTTGAATTTTTTAAGTTATGTCCGTGCGCAATTCACCTACACTGATTTTCTAGAAACACATTACAAGGATCCAAATAACGTGGGACTTAAAGCCCCCGATAAAAAGCGTAATCTCGTGTTCATTTATCTTGAGTCGATGGAATCGACATTTGCCGATATCGAATCGGGTGGCAACATGCAAGGTGTCAACAGAATTCCTCATTTGACAGAGCTGGCCAAACAGCATGCTTCCTTTTCACATCACGATAAACCGGTAGGCGGCTTCCGCAATAGCGTGGGAACAAGCTGGACAGTGGGCGCGGCCTTCGGCGCAACAACGGGATTGCCTCTTTGTGTTCCGATTTCCCGAAATGCCATGTCAAAACTCAAAACCTTTTTCCCCGGCGCGACGGCACTCGGTGACATTTTAGAAAAAGATGGATACCATAACGTGCTGATGGCGGACGGAGAAACAACTTTCGGCGGACAAAAAAGACTATTCGAAAAACACGGAAACTACGAAGTGCTCGATTATACGTGGGCACACGAAAACGGAAAAATTCCTAAGGGC
Organism: uncultured Mageeibacillus sp.; assembly: GCA_964493375.1. GTDB lineage: Bacteria > Bacillota > Clostridia > Saccharofermentanales > DTU023 > UBA4923. The sequence goes on from CAZBOM010000011.1 coordinate 18,192, forward strand.
TATTTCAAATTTTGGGGATTCGAGGATTACCGCTTGTATGAGTTTGCGAAAGAGAAATTGACTTCTCTCTCTCAATCAGGAAAACCTTTCAACCTCACACTCTTTACGCTCGACACTCATTTTGAAGATGGTCTTGTCTGCCCCAAATGCAAGGGCGACCTGGTTCTTACTGAAAACGGTGACGG
>CAZBOM010000011.1:18386-19583 GCA_964493375.1 uncultured Mageeibacillus sp.
GCTGATCGCCAAGTGAACGATTTTGTCGAATGGATTCAGAAGCAAGACTTTTATGAAAACACGACAATCGTTATTGTCGGAGATCATCTCACGATGGATATCGACTATTGCGCCGATATCGACCGAGAAGATCGCGCTGTCTACAATTGCATCATCAACGCGGCCGTTCAACCGACGAATACAAGAAACAGAGAGTTCATGATTACCGATATGTTCCCGACGACACTCGCCGCCATGGGCTATACCTTTGAGGGAAGTCGTTTAGGGCTAGGGACCAACATGTTCTCTTCCGACAAAACGCTCTGTGAACAATACGGCACGATCGAGCTCGACAAACATTTCAGCCAACGTTCCGAGTTCTACGAGAATGAACTCCTTTACGGAAGAAAACGATAGTGCGCGATTAAAAGCTGAAGTTCGAAGAGAGACAAAGCTCTGCTCAAAACAGATTTCCCATTTATTCAAGAATATCAATTTGGCACATGCGCATCGCGTCGAGAGCTGTCCGGTGACTCTCAACGGTCACGCCGGCGCAACAACTCGCGTCGACTGAGATCGGGATTTCCGGGAAAAATGCTTTGATCAAAAGCGCGTTCGAAATGACGCAAATATCGGTACACAGGCCGACAAGCGTTATAGAGCTTATCGGATCTTCCTCGTTCAACGTTTTCAAGATTTCGACGAGTTCGCTCGAACCAAACGTCACTTTTTCGATCGCCTGATCGTCTCGCAACGCCTCAATCGCGGGAACGAGTTTCCACCCCTCCGTACCGCGGATACAATGTTCGATAGGAAGTCGTTGTCCTTCTTGAGTCTCTAAATAATTGATTTCATGCGTATCTTGGGTAAAGAGAATACGACCTTTGAAATTAATGATTTTATTCGCGACATGGTCGACAATTTGGCGGGCTTCCGGTGTCCCGAGCGACCCGTCGACAAAATCGTTTTGCATATCGACAACGATTAAAATGTCCTGCATGGGAATTCTCCTTAACAAAAACCCCGAGAACTCGAAGCTCTCGGGGTTTTACTTGTCAATTGTTTAACCTGATAAGACGATTACTCGTCGAGCAGGCGAACGACTGTACCGGATCCGACGGTCTTACCACCCTCGCGGATAGCAAACTTCAGGCCGGGCTCGATGGCGATTGGTGTGATGAGTTCAACGGAGATCTCAACGTGGTCACCAGGCATGCA
>CAZBOM010000012.1:0-3694 GCA_964493375.1 uncultured Mageeibacillus sp.
TGATAGTTTCACTTCTTTTCCACGCGATGAATTATTGATCTCATCGTTGATCTTCAATCCGCGGTAACTGATTCCGTCACAGATCGCTTTGCGAACGACGTTGTCATTCTCACCGATACCTGCCGTAAACACGAGTGTATCGATTCCACCGAGGGCCGCGACATACGAGCCGATGATTTTGATCGCCTGATAGCAGAACATACGAACAGCGAGTTTCGCGCGGTAATGACCTTGCGAGGCGGCTGCGTGAACATCACGGAAATCGGAGCTGATCCCTGAAATACCGTAAATCCCACTCTCATGGTTCAATACATGGTCGACATCTTCCGCGGTGAGGTTATCGAGCTTCGCGACGAAAGGAACGATCGCGGGATCGATACTTCCGCAACGCGTCCCCATCATGATTCCCTCAAGAGGTGTCAAACCCATTGAAGTGTCAATGCAATCGCCGCCTTTGATGGCCGCAAAAGAGGCACCGTTGCCTAAGTGGCACGTGATGAGTCGATGTGAATTCCAGTCAAATTTTGTCAGTTCTGCGGCGCGACGCGTTACATAGGCGTGTGATGTCCCGTGGAATCCATACCGACGCACATTATGCTCCTCATAATACTTATAAGGCAGCCCGTACATGTACGCTTCCGGAGGCATGGTTTGGTGGAACGCCGTATCAAAGACACCGACTTGTGGGATACCGGGCATCAAGCTCTCGCAAACTTCTACCCCTATTAGATTTGCCGGGTTGTGGAGCGGGCTCCAAGGGAAGCACTTGCGAACGGCTTCTTTGCGCGTTTCTGTCATAATGACAGGTTTCGAGAAATACGGTCCGCCATGGACAATGCGGTGACCGACGGCGGTTATTTCTTCGAGTTTTTCAATCACGGGGAATTCCGGATCAAGCAATGTGTCGATCATTGTTCGGACGGCATCGCCGTGGGAGTCGAGTTGCCGTTCTTCATCAACCACATGTCCTGTCGAATCTTCATGTTTAAAATGAGGATTATCAATCCCGATTCGTTCGCAAAGACCTTTCGCGATGACTGTTCTGTTGTCATAGTCAAATAACTGATACTTGAGTGATGAACTGCCTGAGTTGATTACGAGAATTTTCATGATGGCTCCTTTGATTACCCTTCATTATTTCAATTTTAATTATTACCAATTATATTATGTTGCGGTATGTGCGCTACTATCGTGTGGCAATAGACTACGCATCATCCATGGCTTGCAGACAAGTGAGCGCAATAACGCCGATGATATCACATGTCTCGCATCCGCGCGACAGATCATTGACCGGTTTCGCGATCCCCTGCAACATCGGGCCATACGCATCGGCTTTCGCTAAACGCTGAACGAGCTTATAGCCGATATTACCGGCATCGAGATCGGGGAAAATAAGGCAGTTCGCTTTACCCGCGACATCACTTGACGGTGTTTTCAATTTTGCGACAGAAGGAACGAGCGATGCATCGGCTTGAATCTCACCATCTATTAAAAGGTCGGGAGCTTTCTCTTTGGCGAGGCGTGTCGCTTCAGCGACTTTCTCCGGTTTATCGCCTTTGCCACTCCCGTGGCTCGAGTATGACAGGAGCGCGACACGCGCCTCTGTCCCCGTCAATGCCTGCCATGTTCGGGCTGATGCGACGGCGATGTCAGAGAGCTCCTCAGCCGACGGATCGACATTCAACGCGCAATCGGACATTAAGAGCATGCCGTCCTCACCATAGGGACTATCGGGAACATCCATGAGAAAGAATGCGGAGACGAGTTTTGTCCCCGGCTTCGTGCGGAGAATTTGCAAGGCAGGTCTCAGCGTATCGGCCGTTGTATTCACGGCGCCCGCGACAAGCCCATCCGCTAAGCCAAGTTTGACCAACATAACGCCGAAGGGTGTCGGTTCCATCATCATCGCTTCCGCCTGTTCCGGTGTCATTCCTTTTTGTTTGCGAAGCTCATAGCAAGTGTCGACCATTTTCTCGAAATGTTCGCAAGTTGACGGCTCCATAAATGTCGCCCCTTCAAGGTTGATCTCGGGAAAACTCGATGTGACTTCGTCGCGATTTCCGATCAAGATGATGTTTGCAATGCCTTCCTCTAATACGCATGCCGCCGCCTCAACGACACGCTTGTCATTGCTTTCCGGCAAAACAATGGTCTTCTTGTTTGCGCGGGCTTTCGCCTTGACATTATCCATAAAGCTCATGTTGTTCAATCCCCTCTCACACATGACTATTTCGGTTAACAAACCATCTGAAATTATAACATATTAAAAAAGCCGAACCGCCTTAATCGTCGGGATGTATCTACTACTATCCGGCAACAAATTCGTAGCCTTTCCTAAATGTTAGCGGATGAAAACTGAGCAACATGAAAAGGAGTCAATTGTTTAACTTTTGAATGGTAAAAAATTAGCGTAAAGCCAACAAGACGCCTATATTATCCTCGGCGACAAGCCGAAAAGTAATGGCCGTCGACCCCGCTCGATACCAACCGCCGAAAATATCGCTCGTCTGACTACTTGCGTATTGTTGCATCATCACCTCGCGCGCCGATTCGACCAGCAGCGCGTCATCGGCGACGCGTCCTAAAATGAGGGCTTGCGCGTAGTCGAGTGATGAGGCGGATTGTCCCGAAGGACTCTCTGACACAGGATTCCAGCCGGCAGGGAGTCTCTTTGCGTCACGTAATTCTGAGCGTATATAAGAGATAAAGTCGCGATTGATCGAGCCTATCTCTGCCAGATGGACAGCAATCGCGAGCTGCTGTCGTATTGAAGACCATACGCTGCCACCTGTAACCGCGATGTAGCTACTGCTCTCACTATTGAAAGCGGACGCATACAAAGGAAGTTCACTTTCCAATCGCGCGTTCTCGATTATTTTTTGCCAGTGACCTGCGATTGGAGCCCACGATGGTTCGAATCGTGCGAGCGCGGACATCGCCCACAAATCGATATCGGAAAGATAGGTCCCCCTGCTCGTTTCGATGGGAGCTTCTTGCCCCGGCACAGGTGTCGACCCGGGGATGGGGTCATCCCACTCATCTAACGCCAAAAGCATGCGAGGCCCCGCGAGCAATTCACTGTCAGTCTTTTTGTCTCGAAACAGAGGAAGGAGCAAGGTCGATTGAGCGATGATCTCTCGCTCGAGTTGGCGCCCGCCAAATCTCTGATACGCTTCCAAAAGCGCTCTCGTATATGACAGCGTGACGCTCCAGTGCTGGTCGACCGGAGTATAAGTCTCAATGACATCATCTTTGTCATCAAGAGTCGTTGCGTTTGATTCGGTTGAACTGATCGTGCCGACAGGAGTTACGCCTGTTTTTGCGATTTTTTGCGTCTCGCCTGTTGCCTGATTCGAGGTGTCACGAGTTAAAGCATCGGCATCTCTTTTTAGGGCTGTGACATGAAAACTGCCTTCGCCTTCTCTGAAGGCGAGATTAAACGCTTCGATCCATTTAAAAAACGCCGAGCGATTGTTTAATTTTACGAGAGCACGGGCATAATTCACCTGATCGCTCGCAAGCAACAAGTCTGATTTTGTTCCTGTCTGCCCTCGTCGCGCAGATGTCTCGTAAGCGCTCGAAAACAAGCCGTCTACCTGTTCGCCACCGACAATGATCGACGTCGAGAGATGCTTTTGAATCGCTTTGTTAACGCCCGGAGAGAGAGTGGCGGGATCATATTGCTTTGCAGAGG
>CAZBOM010000012.1:3704-16403 GCA_964493375.1 uncultured Mageeibacillus sp.
AAGACCGGAAAGTGTCGGCAACTCAATGCGGCTTCGTTTCGGCAAAATAACGAATTCCAGCATTAACACAATGATGACTGCAAGAACGAGTACTCCCGCGATGACAAACGAAATCATTCGCTTTTTCTTTGACATTTACCGATCCTTCCTTTAGCTTGATTTTAACATCTATGCAAAAAGAAATGAAAGCTTGGTCGATCAATGGAAACGTGTGGACTGACAGCTGAATACAATCCTTTTCACCGTGGTCACGCTGAACAGCTTAAGCTGATCCGCGACATGTTTGGACGCGATGCAGGCGTTATCGTCTGCATGTCAGGCCCCTTTTGTCAGCACGGAGTGCCGGCACTCCTTGATAAAGGAGTTCGCGCTGAACTGGCCTTAAGACAAGGAGCCGATCTTGTTATTGAACTACCCCAAGCATTTGCCAGCGCCTCGGCGGAACGATTCGCCGAGGGAGCTGTCGAAACGCTTCTTGCGACAGGGGTCGTCCGACACATCGCCTACGGAACGGAGAATCCCGATCATCATCAGGCGATCCGAGAAATAGCATCCTTGCTCGCCGGTGAACCTTCCGAACTGATTGAAGCGGTTCTATCAGGGATTCGCGAAGGGAAAGGCTATGCCGCTTCGCGTGCCGACGCCATCGCGACATTCTCTCAAAATAACGATTATCGAAAAATCTTGGAATCGCCTAACTCAATTCTAGCCATCGAATACGAGAAAGCGTTGCATCGAGTGATGCATCAAGTCAAGAACGAAGAGTTCGCTAATTCTCAAAATCGGCAAGACATCGAAACACACGCTCTGCCGCTTCTTGATAAAAATAAGTACTCGGCGACAGCCGTGCGTCAAGTGATCGATCACGCAGTCCGTCGATCTCGTGGAACGAAAGGAAATGGCGAAGGCACATCTTCATATGGGGAGCTCTTTAACTATTTAACGACGGTTTTACCGCCTGAATCCTCAGCTACTGTGATGCAAGGGCTCATGGCAGGTAAAGGATTGGTGACGGAGGAATCTATCGCCTCGTCGCTTCTCTTGTCACCTCGCTTTCGTCACCTTGACTCATTGCGACAAATACGCGGTATGCAAGGAGGGCTTGCCGAACGCCTGTACGGCGCTCTTCGCGATGACCCTCTGCATGTTCTCCCCTATGATGGTTTTATTCGCTCAATGGCGACTCGATCTCACCCGTCTTCACGTGTGAGACGCGCTATTTTGGCGACAGCATTCGAAATCGAATCTGATAACGAGGCGCTCAATCAATTGGGACCACAGTACATCCGCGTACTCGGCTTCACTCGGCGCGGAAGGCGTTTGCTCTCATTCATGCGACACACGGCAACGTTGCCTGTCATCACGAACGCATCTGATTTTCGATCGCTGAAAGATGAACACGCGCGCGAACAAGCCGCATTGGATCTTTATGCGCAAGCGCTGTGGAACCACGTCGCTTCACTAGAGGAATGGAGTGAATTCGACCGAGAAGTATGGCAGCTTCGCTAAACAAAAATCTTTGAACGTTATCGTTCGCTTATGATAGAGTAGAACAGTCAAAAGAATTTGCAAGGAGGTTGCACAACATGAAGAAAAATGTATTTGACACTCTTCTCGAGCGCGATTACATCGCTCAAGTCACACACGAAAATGAGGTGCGTCAGTATCTGTCGCAAGAAGGTGCGACCTTCTATGTCGGCTTTGATCCCACCGCGGATAGCCTGCACGCCGGTCATCTGCTTCAACTCATGGTCATGAAACATATGCAGGATGCCGGTATTGTTCCTATTGCCCTGATGGGTGGAGGAACAGGTTATATCGGCGACCCGTCCGGGCGTACCGATATGCGTTCCGTCATGTCGCCCGAAACAATTGAGCACAATGTCAATTGTTTTATTAAACAGATGAAACGCATTCTTGATATCAGCGAAGGAAAGATTATTTTCGCAAACAATGCCGATTGGCTTGTGCCGATGAACTACATCGAGTTCATCAGAGAGGTCGGTCCACACTTCACGATTAACAGAATGCTCTCGGCTGACTGTTACAAACAGCGGCTCGATAGCGGATTGACCTTTCTCGAGTTTAACTACATGATGCTCCAAGCGTACGATTACTGGAAATTGTTCCGCGAGCACGGATGCCGTCTTCAAGCGGGCGGTGACGACCAGTGGTCAAATATTATCGCAGGCACAGAGCTCATTCGTCGCAAAGAACAAGAAGGCGCCTACGGAATGACCTTCAAGCTCCTCACAACGGCAAGCGGCGCCAAGATGGGAAAAACAGTCAGCGGTGCTCTCTGGCTCGATGAGGACAAATGCTCCGTCTATGACTTCTACCAATACTGGAGAAATATCGAGGACGAGATTGTCACACAATCGATGCGCCTGATGACGATGCTCTCACTTGAGGAGATCGAAGAGTACGACAAACTAGAGGGTTCTGCCATCAATGTGGCGAAAGAACGACTCGCTCTCGAAGTGACCTCTATTGTCCATGGACGTGATAAAGCCGAACAAGCGGCTCAGGCTGCTCGCGCTGTATTCGGATCCGGTGGCGACGACTCTTCTGTCCCGACAGAGGAAATCGCTCGCGAGGAACTTGGATCGACGTTCATCGATATACTCGCGAATCATAAACTCACTGCTTCTAAAGGAGAGGCGCGTCGTCTTATCGATCAAGGCGGACTCTATGTCGGTAACGAACCGGTCGACGAGTTGTTTGCGTCACTGACAGAAGACGCGTTCACGGATGGAGAACTTCTTATTCGCCTCGGAAAGAAGCGTTACATTAAACTGCTATTAAAATAATATCGCGCGATTGTTTGTCGTAAACAGACGTGCTAAAGAACTATGAAGCATTGAATGGCCACTTCTCGACTGAGTCGTGGCCGTTTTCTTGTTTCATTTCAAAACACTCACGTAGCACAGTTAAATTTGGCTTCAGTGATTGAATGCCGGCAGCAATTTAAAATAAATTATGTCTAAAACGGCCTTCACAAATCCTCGGGAAACGTGAAAAGCGCGAGCGTTCCCCGATCAACTTGAACGTTGACGCAGTCAGGATAATTTGTTTCAGAACGATTGCTTAAAGCGAGCGAACGGGTCAAAGGAAGCTTGACATCATGCAACTCCCATTGCAGACCTTTTAGCGTCAATCCCTCGACCACATCATCGAGCGGTTGGGCAGAAAAAAGGAATCGCCTGTCCCCTGCTTGACTAAAATAATCAGAAGAGAAAACGGGATATCGTTTAGCCGGACCGGTCACGAGTCGACCCAGCGTTGTTCCGTCCGTCAGAAAGACATCGGCGCCTCTTCGAGAGGCGAGTAGCGAGAGCGCAATATTCGCAAGTGTATGGTCATGACGCGATCCAAAATAATTTAGAAAAAGCAACGTGATTCCGTTAAGCTTTTCAGTGCGATCAAATTGATCATAGAGATCGAATTCATCTGAAGGGATCGGCTTTCCGAGCGCGAGCAACACAGCGACAGATAACGCGAGTTCACCGTCCGTATGGTATTTGTCGGTCGGGAATTTCAAAATATTGGTTGTCTTGGAAAATTCGCGTTTCTTGCCCCCTTCAATCGAATCAAAATCTCCGACGACATAATGGGGCGTGTAACCGAGTGTCATAATATGGTCAGCGCCGCCATCGGCGGCGATCAATCGTTTTGATTGAGAGAGAAGAAGTGACGCGAAAATATCATCGGCCGCTTGCTGACCGGCAAGAGCGATCACGGCATCAAATGTTTGAATCGCCATAGTCTCAGAGCTTCGCTTTTGCGAGATTGATAATCCGACTGAGTGCCTGGGCCGCTTCTTTCGGATCATCTTGTCCAAACACAGCCGATCCGGCGACGACCATATCAGCGCCTGCTCGTATGATATCGGCAGCATTGTCGAGCGTGACACCGCCGTCTACTTGTAAGCGAATAGGAAACCCTGACGCATCGATCATCTCGCGTGTTTCTTTGATTTTACTCATCACCTGCGGAATAAACGATTGCCCGCTAAACCCCGGGTTCACTGACATTAAAAGAATCATATCGAGATCAGGCAACAGCCATTTAATCGTCTCAATAGGCGTCGCGGGATTAAGCGAAATACCGGCGTAACATCCGCGTTCACGGATACGAGAAAGCGTTCGCTGAGCGTGAAATAAAACCTCTTGATGTACGACCAGTAATGTCGCGCCCGCATCAATATACGAGTCGAGAAGATCATCGGGGTTTGTCACCATTAAATGGACATCAAGTGGCTTTTGCGTGTGCTTCGACAGCGCTTTGATAACAGGCGGACCGAATGTCAAATTCGGCACAAAATGCCCGTCCATGACATCGCAATGAACCATATCAAAACTATCACCCAAACGATGAACGGACTGCGCGAGATCGGCTAAGTCCGCCGACAAGATCGACGGACAAAGAAGCATGCGCGAGCGATTAGCAAAGACTTCTTTTCGTTGGTCGCCACTTAACCGAATGCTCATCGAAACGTCTTAACCTCCCTCTTCTTCCGGAAGTGTTGTTGTCGGTGGTTGCACAGGAGGCGTTGTGGGCGGTACGGTCGGAGGTTTTGTCGGAGCTGGCGTGGGCGGGTCGGTCGGAGGTTCCGTGGGCGGTTCCGTCGGAGGTGGCGTGGGGTTCTTGTAATTCTCATAATCCTCTTCAGAGCCAAAGATGAGCGTGACTCCTTGCGAAGGATCAAATGTAACACCGGGCGCCGGCGACTGCGAAAGGATATATACTTTGTCCGCATGTTCGGGGTTATTGGGGTTGAGTGTTGACGACGATTGATTCCAAAGGGTCATGCTAATTCTCCCAACACCAATCTGGCCAAGTTTTTTTGACGCGACCGCCAATGTCGATCCCTCGACAAGTGGCATCGTCTGCTCCGGATTTGTTGTTGTCGGGTTCTCAAAATAATAAAGCTCTTGGGCTGTCCCAACGACAATCGTCACAGGAGTATTCTGAGGAACTTTCGTTTGAGGCGCAGGCGTTTGCTCGATAACCCATTTGTCATTGGCCGGTGGTGCGACGCCTGAGATAAATGTTTCACCTCCAATTAATAGTGAATTATCGGTGAGAAGCTTAATCGCATCTTCATATCTCAAACCGGTGATTTTTGGAACGTCAACTTGTGAAGGACCTGAACTATAAATAATCTCAATCGTTGAACCGACTGGAACTAATTCTCCTGCTTCAGGATTCGTACGAATGACCACTCCTTTAGCGACTGTATCGGAGGATTCCATCGTAAACTTGACGAGAAATTTCTCTGAACGCAAAGTGATATCGGCAAGACTGTTTGACTGTCCGACAACATTGGGGACCTTAGCCGATTCCTTGCCTAAAGAAATATACAGTTTTAAAGTGACACCTTTTGGTTTGACTTTAACCGAACCGTCAGATTCAGGCTCTTGTCTAAGGATAATATCCGGCAAAACCGTCTCACTGACTTCAAACTTTTTTTCAATCGTCATCCCTGCTTCCGTAAGAGCAGTCAATTGATTTTGAATCTCGACGATTGAGCTGCCTTGAAAATTTGGTAACACAATCTCAGATTGGTCTTGATTCGTTGGCTCTGTTGGGGTAAACCGCTTCACAAGATAAACGGTTATAAGAGCGAGCAACGCGACAGCCACCGTTACGATAGTCACCGCGATCGCTGTGTCACGAAATCTTGATGATCGTCGTCTATTGTAGGTTCTTTCAATCTCATGCATTTTCTGGAAATTTGATTCTCCATTCTGCACACTGATCGCCGAAGTGGAAGCCGTTTCCCATGAAGAGACTGATTTAGGGATGACACCGTAGATGCCATCAGGGTCGACCATAAACGCGTCAAGCTCGTCAACGAGTTCGCGCGCCGTTTGATAGCGGGCGTCCGGGTTTTTTTGAATCGCACGATTAATGATGTGATCGAGTGCGGGCGGAAGCGATGGAACAAGCGTCGATGGCGCCGGTGGAACTTCTTGCAAATGTTTGATCGCAACAGCCACGGAAGATTCACCATCGAATGGGAGCCTTCCCGTCAACATCTCATAAAACATGATTCCAAGTGAATAAAGGTCTGAACGCGCTGTCACTTGACCGCCGCGAGCTTGTTCCGGGGAAAAGTAATGTACCGAACCCATCACAACGCCGCCTGTCAACGTTATGGTGTTCGTGCTTGAAGCACGAGCGATGCCAAAGTCCGTTACTTTAGCGACCATATCGGGAGTAATCAAAATGTTCTGCGGTTTTATATCGCGATGGATAACTTCGCGTTTATGTGCATGCTCAAGTGCCAGTCCGATTTGAATGAGAAGCGGTGTCGCGAGACGGTAATCAATAGGTCCGTGACGACGGATAATCTCTTTTAGCGTGTTCCCTTCAATATACTCTTGGACGATATAGCGAACGCCATTGTGCGAACCATAATCGAGAACACGAACAATATTAGGGTGATCTAAGCTGGCGGCGGCACGCGCTTCTGTCGCGAAACGGCGCACAAACTCAGGGTCATTCGCCAAATCCCCGTGCATGACTTTAACAGCCACTTGATTATCTGAAATAAGATCATCCGCTAGGTATACAGTCGCCATGCCACCCTGTCCAAGGGTGCTGACAATGCGGTATCTCTCCGCAACCACTGTCCCCGCGGGGAATGGTTGTGACGTAATCATTCAAACCTCCCGTCAGGCAAAAACGACGACAACGGTAACATTGTCCGGCGCTCCAGCCTCCAGTGTTTGTTCTATTAATGATGAAGCGATGTTATCAGGCGAATCGCCATATTGCATCGTCACCTGTATGTTTTCAAAAGATAAGTATCCGTGCAATCCATCGCTTGACAAAAGAAACCTGTCATGAGGTAAAAGATCAATATGAGTGATTTCCGGGTCGACATACTCAGGGTATCCAAGCGCCTGCGTCAACACATGGCGTCGCGGGTGAGTCGCGCTCTCATTTTCAGAAATAGAGCCCGAATCAACCATTTGACTCACATAAGTGTCATCTTTTGTTATACGTTCCAGTTTGTTCTCACGAAAAAGATAGCAACGGCTATCACCAACATGAGCGACATAACAACTGTGTTCGTAAAGAACAATCAAGGTCATCGTCGTGCCCATACCGAAATTCTCTACACTCTCGAGCGACACGAGATACACGCGTAAATTCGCTTTCTGAACAACATCATCGAGAATAGATCGTACTTTATAAGGGTCGTTCTCTTCAGGCAATTCTTCACGCAAGTACGTCGTCGCGAACTCTACCGCAGTTTGGCTCGCGAGCTCACCTCTTTTATGTCCGCCTAAGCCGTCACAAACAACAAAGATGAGCGGCCATTTATGGTCCGGAGCGTCGATCGCAAAAGAATCCTCGTTCTTCTCTCGAACGAGACCTATGTGCGTCTTCCCTGCATATGTGATTAATTCGCTCGTCATAACCTTTACGCTTTCGTTTTTCGGCAACTAACGCCTTTCATCATGGCACCAACATTTACCCTCACGAATGCTGACACCGCAAAATCTACGTTCCTTTTATTATCCTTAGTTCTCATCGCGAAAATATAGACAAGCACTGCATTGGGACAAAAAGAACGTTTAGAAAGGTGTTTTCTTCATTGCTAAATTGTAACAGTTTGTGAAAAGTACCGCAACAAGTGCCGCGATCAAAGCCTGAAAGCTCGATGATATCAGCATTTACGACGCATACGCGCGATAAAAAATCCATCCGTTCCATGCCGGTGAGGCAACAATAGAACCGTTCCTTTCAGATGATTTGACATGGGCGATACGCGGTGATTCAACAACGACGCTGGCAAGTCTTTTTCTAGATCTTCGAGCTCAAATGCACGTCCTTCGTCGGTCGCGAGAAATGCTTTCACTTGGTATTCATTCTCTTCAGGGTTGATCGTGCAAGTCGAGTACATCAAAATGCCACCGGGCGCGACGGCTTTAGAGCCGTTGAATAGTATCATACGCTGAACCGGCAACAGACGATTGACCGTCTCAGCGTTTACGCGAAATCGAATTTCGGGGCGCCTTTGAAGTAGTCCGAGTCCGGTGCATGGGACATCACATAGAACGATGTCAAAAGAGTTGTCAAATGCTTCATGATGTTCCGTCGCGTCCATTTGATGTTGTTCGATCGAGTTGAATCCGAGTCGTCGAGACATGATATCGAGCGAACGCAGACGTTCTTCGGAGATATCGCAAGCAACCAGTCCGCGATCATTCCCTTTTAGCTCAGCCAAATGCGTGATCTTTCCACCCGGAGCCGCACATAAATCTAATGCTTTGTCTTCAGGCTTTATACGCGACAATGCACCGACCAGCATGGCCGATTGTGATTGTAAAGAAAACAGACCGTTTCGATAAGCCGACAGTTGCGTCACATTGCTTCCACTCGGCTCAATGCCATAAGCCATCTCAGGCCAAGCGAGTTTGCTCAAGTTGAGTGCTTGTGCCTCCTCTGTGCCAGCCCATTGATCAAATTCTTTTAAACGCGTCATGTTGGCTCGAATTGGCACGTAATCTGGAGACTGCAGCGCATGCTCTCCGATCGCACTCGCTTGCTCTTCTCCATACCAGCGCTCCAACATAGAGAAGAGTTCTTGCGTGAGTCCCAATTCTAACGCGCGCTTCCCAGCCTCCGGTAGAGTCGGCTTTTTTCGCGTGAGAGCTCGCATCATACCGTTCACGAAACCTGTCACACGCTCTCCGACAAAAAAACGCGCGAGCTTGACACTCTCGTCGACGGCTGTCCGCTGTGGTACATGGTAAGAAAAGAATAGCTGCCAGACACCCATCCTTAGCACAGTGAGAACCCACGGGTCGAGCTTATTTAACGGACGCGATGACGCTTGCGAGATGTAATAATCGATTAACGGCAAATATGACAATGTCCCAAAAATGAGAGCTGAAGCAAAGGAGCGATCGCGCGCGTCGAGATCAGGCGAGGCAAGATGAAATGCGGCGCTTTCATTCGAAAACGCGTTTTCAACTGTCACCGCGTGGATAACTTTCGCGGCGGCCAGTCTCGCCATATCATTTTTCGTCTTCTTTTTAGCCAAGCATGATCCTTTATCTTGTTGTTTTTGCGACGATGACTCTCTGCAACAATATGAGACTATTAACTTCTTCGACGAGAACTCGCCATCGCCAGAAAGCGAAGGAGGTAGAGAACGGCTGTTAACGCTGAAGCCACATAAGTCATAGCGGCGGCACTTAATACTCTGCGTGCGCCGACGATCTCATCCTCGGCTAGAATCCCCGTCTGAGACAGCATAGTAAGAGCACGGCGACTCGCGTTGAACTCCACCGGCAATGTGACAAGATAGAACAGGACCGACGCGCCAAAGAAGATAATTCCAATGTTCATCAGTGTATCGCCGAGCGTCGATTGCATCATCAACCCGACAATAGCGAGAATCGGGCCAAACTGCGAGCCGATATTCGCCGGCAACAGCAAAGATGAGCGTATTTTATTCGCGATGTAACCTTCTTTATGTTGCATGGCGTGACCGACTTCATGGAGCGCGACACCAATGGCGGCAACTGAGCGCGAATCGTGCGTCGAATCCGATAGTCGCAACACTTTCTCTCGAGGACTGTAATGATCGGTCAAGCTGCCTCTCACTTGCTGAACCTCAATCTCGCGAAGTCCGTTTTCGTCAAGCACTCGTCTGGCTGCGCGAAAACCGGAATAACCGGAGCGCGCCATAACGCGACTGTACTTGCTAAAACTCGATTGTACTTTGATTTGCGCAAAAAGACTTAATCCCATTCCAATGATAAAAAGCCAAATATGCCAACTCATTTATTTACCTCAATTCTCGTGTTCGATGATGTTTAACTCATTTCAAAAGCGTGTTGCCGATCAAACTTGTTACTCTTCTTTATCTTGAAATAAAGCGCCACATTCAAAGTTGTGAGCGCATTGGTCAACGCACATCGCCGGGCGCGACTGAGGCTGGATATCGATCAGTTCGATGACACCCTCTGCGCATGAGATAAACATGCGATCGCCACGCACTTGAATCTCTCCCGGTTTTCCGCACAGGTCTCCGTCGCCATCATGGACGCGTGAGCGCAAAAGTTTATAACGCTTACCATCGAGAAAAGTGAACGCGCCGGGCCAAGGAGACATGGCGCGGATATGATCGTGCACTTCACGAGCGCTTCTCGAAAAATCGATACAACCGTCGCTCTTCTTTAAAATGTGAGTCTCTGACGCCATCGATTCATCTTGCGGTTCCGGCACAGTTTCGCCGGCTAGATAGCGAGGCAATTCGCGGGCGAGCAATTCTCCGCCAAGGTGCGCGAGCGCTTCACTGAGATCACCTGCATTGATATCTTCGGCGATCTCGAGCGATGCTTTGGCGAGCATCGGTCCCGTATCAAACCCTTTGTCCATCAGCATCAAGGTGACACCCGTCTCTTTATCACCGGCTTTTATGGCCGCTTGAATCGGCGACGCGCCTCGATACTTCGGGAGTAACGATGCGTGAACGTTGACGCATCCTTTTTCCGGAAGCGTTAAAATCGAATGAGGGATGTACTGACCGAATGAGGCTGTGAGAATAACCTCCGGTTGTAACTCGCGGAGCGCTTCGAGGAGCGCTTGCTCCTTGCAATTAAGCGGCTGAATCAGCGGGATATTTCTCTCTTTCGCCCATACGGCAACAGGCGGAGGTGTTAGTTTTCTTCCCCTCCCGCTCGGTCGATCAGGTTGCGTCACAACAAGTGAAGGCAAAAACCCTGCGCTTTCTAAGTGATCGAGAACAATCGTCGCAAAATCAGGCGTCCCCATGAAGGCATATTTAACTTTCATCTCTGATGAATGATCTTTCTCAATATCTTGTCGTTGCGCATCAGTACTCGAGTCTGATGATTGGGCATACTCAGGCTCTTCTTGTTCTATGTTGCCTTCTCCACTGGCACTCACTTCTTGACCGGTTGAAAGTTGCTTCTCTCGCTCTTCACGTTCTCTCTCTTCTTTCTCTTCGAATTCTTCGATCGTGCAGAGCGCGATTTCTGAGCGTTGGCGATATAAAACGCCATCGAGATGATCTGTTTCATGACAGACACAGCGAGCGGCTAACCCAGAATAAGTCTTTTCAAAATATTCGCCCGTTTCATCTTGCGCTCTGATTTTGACTGTTAAGGGTCGTGAGACGATGCCGACTAATCCGGGGAGCGACAGACACCCTTCGAGACCTTTTTGCTCACCTTCTTCATCGATAATCTCAGGGTTAATAAAGACAAACGCCCCTTCACCATCATTGATATCCATGACAAAAAGGCGTCGCAAAACGCCGACTTGAGGCGCGGCGAGCCCAACACCTTCGCCCTCGTACATCGTGTCTTTCAGATCAGCGACGAGCGTCGCCAATCGATCATCAAACTTCACGACTTGTCTCGATTTTTTTAATAACGCCGGGTCTCCCTCGACGAGAATTTCGCGTATGGCCATCTGTCAATCGTCTCATCTTTCCGTGTCGATTAATTAAGCATAGGGTATTTTTTGCCCATTTCACAGTGCCCATGATACACAATCATGGCGTTGTAAAACTGTTTCTTATCTCTTTCATTATAGTGGAACGGCCGTTATTATTTGTCGGTGAAAACGCCTTCAAGATCTTCAGCCGGTCTTTTGAAATGCGAAGTTGTCAGAAGGTTGTCCACGGATCGATGTCGATCGATAAGGAAACGCCTTGAGGTCGCTTTAAATGGTCAGCTGACATAAATAGCAACCGCGTGAGATTTTCGGCCGATTCATCGCGGACCATGACGCGGAATCGATAGCGACTCCTAATCCGTTCGATCGGTGATGGCGACGCTTCCGCGAGAATCGTCTTTGTAAACGTCCCGCCGTATCGCTTTATCAAGGAGTCGACTTCCTGGTAAAACGCGCGCGCCGTATCTTCTGTCTCGAATCGATCAAATCCTTTGAACTGCGCCATTCCGACATGCCCAAAAGGCATATACTCCATCCTTTTTCGGAAGACAACCTCTTCGCGGTAAAATGCTTCATAATCTTGCTTGGCAGCGGCTTTCACCACGAAATGATCAGGTTGAACGGCTTGAATAATGACACGACCTTTCTTTAGGCCTCTCCCCGCTCTTCCCGCCGCTTGCGTCATCAATTGAAACGCTTGTTCAGATGCGCGGAATTCACCCGTTCCGAGCAATTGATCAGCTGACAGAATCGCTGACAGCGTGACATTATGAAAGTCGTGACCTTTGGCAATCATCTGCGTACCGACAAGAACATCGGCTTCGTGGCGTTCAAAGGCATCGAGAATCTCTCTGTGGGAAAATCGCCCACGCGTCGTATCTTGATCCATGCGAAGTACTCTCGCATGCGGTATAAGCTTCGCGATTTCTTCTTCGACTTGTTGCGTTCCAGCGCCGAGCGCCATAATCTCTTCACTTCCGCATTCAGGGCAATATTTTGGCACGCGAGCCAAACGCTCACAGAGATGGCAGACCATCCTGTTAGGAAGCACTTGTCGCGCGCTGTAAGGGTTGCGGTGTGATGTGAGCGCGATATCGCAAAAAGGACAACGCATTTGCCATCCGCAACTTCGACAGATGATGGTACGAGAGTAGCCGCGTCGATTGAGTAAAATCATCGCCTGCTCACCGCGGTCAATGGCATACGATAACTCCGTCGTCAAACGATCGCTAAAGATTGACAAGTTGCCTC
>CAZBOM010000012.1:16413-19530 GCA_964493375.1 uncultured Mageeibacillus sp.
TCGGCCATCCCGTAATCACTAATTCGATCAGGAAGTCGGAGCAACGTCGACAGTCCATTGTTGGCTCGCCAAAATGTCGCTATTTGAGGTGTCGCCGACCCTAGAACGAGAACAGCGCCATTCATCATCGCGCGCAATCGCGCTATATCGGGCGCGTAATACCGAGGCTTGTTTTCAGCCTTGTAGCTCGATTCTTGCTCTTCGTCAACTACGATCAAACCGAGATTCTTTAACGGCGCAAAAATGGCCGAACGAGCGCCGACGACAATCGGTATCTCTTGCGCCAAGACGCGTTGCCACGTCGCATAACGACCGGCAGGTGTAAGTCGACTGTGAAGTATCGCGACACGTTCACCAAACCGTGACACTAATCGGCGCGTCATTTGTGGCGTGAGCGCAATCTCAGGAACGAGGATCAGCACTTGTTGACCGCGTGCTAAAACTCGCTCGGCGACTTGTAGGTAAATTTCTGTCTTGCCGCTTCCTGTCACACCAAACAGTAAGAATTCACAGAGCTCGCCCTCTGAAATAGATTGCGACGCTTCGTCAATACGATCGATCGCTTCTTGTTGGTCTTTTGTCGCACGATGTGCCTCGCCAACTTCTACTTCCTCAATCTCAGGGGGCAATTCGCGACTGACAACTCTTTGAAAAAACTCGATGATACCGTTTTTCGCAAGTGTATTGAGGATTCCTTGCGAGACATCAGCCGCTTGTCTGATCTCGGTGCAAGGCGCTGCTTCGTGCTCAAGTAAAAGTTCTATGACTCGAACTTGTTTCATGCTCCTAAGTTCGCCTGAGTCCAGTAAGTCGGATGCCACGTCAGTGTCGACGAGTCGAGCTGCTTTTACTTCACGATCGCCAACCGATAAAACAGTCGGCGGAACCATGGTGTTGATCGCATCACCTATCGTGCAATAATAGCGACGCTTCATTTCGTATGCGAGCGCGATCTGTTCTCCGGTGACGACAGGTTGAGTGGTGACAAGCCGGTCGATCGCGCGAATATTTTCTTCATCATATGATTCGGGAAGTGACTCTATGAAACGTACAACAAAGGCGCGCAAAGGCGCTTTGCGCGTCCCGAACGGAACGAGCACAAGCGAACCAATATCGACCACGGTTTCGAACGCTTCGGGGATCCGATATGTCCACTCTCGATCGAAATGGCGCGCCGAATCGGCGAGGATGACTTGACAGTAGCGGCTCATACTCCTTGAAGTTCTTTTACGAGCGAATCGATTTCAGCCATCAATTCATCGACGGCTGATTCTTGTGATATCTTACGAATCACCTCACCCTTTCGGAAAAGAATGAACTGATCTTTACCGCCGGCGATACCGACATCGGCTTCTCGCGCTTCACCGGGACCGTTGACAACACACCCCATGACGGCGACTCGAAGCGGTTGCGTCACGGATGCGAGACGTTTCTCGACCTCTTCGGCAATCTCCATGAGCGGGACTTCCGTGCGACCGCATGTCGGGCAACTGATAAGCGTCACGCCGCGGTGACGGATATCGAGTGATTTAAGAATAGAGAATCCGGCATAGACTTCTTCTACGGGATCAGCCGTCAACGAAACGCGGATCGTATCGCCGATCCCATCGGCGAGCAACGCGCCAAGACCGACAGCCGAGCGAATAATACCTTCTGCTTTCGTTCCGGCTTCCGTCACGCCGAGATGGAGTGGATAATCGATGACTTTCGAAAGCAAACGGTATGTATCAATCATGAGTCGCGGAGAAGATGCCTTCGCCGATACGACCAAATCTTCAAAATCCAGTCGCTCAAGTTCACGGACGGCGAGAATGGCCGATGCGGCGAGCGCTTCGGCCGTGACACCGCCGTATTCGGCGATCAATTGTTTGTCGAGCGAACCGGCGTTCACACCGACGCGGATCGGGATACACGCCTTGCGAGCATGGTGGACGATTTTCTCGAGACCACCGTGATCGCGCATGTTTCCGGGGTTGATGCGTATTTTATTCGCTCCGGCGCGAATGGCTGAGATGGCTAAACGATAATCGAAATGAATATCGGCGACGACAGGGATGGGCGATTTGAGACAGATACTTTTGAGTGATTGAGCCGCTTCCGCATCAGGAATAGCGACGCGAACTATCTCGCATCCGGCGCTTTCAAGCCTACCTATCTCTTCCAATGTCGCTTTGACATCGCGCGTGTCGGCTGTGCACATCGACTGAACTGACACGGGAGCTCCGCCACCGACCAAGACAGGCCCGATTAAGACTTGTCTCGTCAATTGATGGGTTCTATCTTTCATGTCGTCCTCCCCGATCTTTTATCACCAACCGAACAAGCGAATTAGATCGAGCGCGACAACGGCCACTCCGAGAAGTAAAAAGAAGATGAGCCCGATCATACCGGTGATGGATTTAAATTTCTTTGACAGAGGTTTGCGTCGTATCGCCTCGACTCCGATCAAAAGCAAATGATTGCCGTCTAAAGGCGGGATCGGCAATAAGTTCGTGAAGCCGACGGCGACAGAGAGCAGTCCGAGCAAAGTCGCGAGATTCGCGACCGTCTCTCCGAACGTTCTTCCTTGCTTGACTGTATTCGCCGCCATCGAAACAATCCCGATAGGGCCGGCAATACTATCTTTCACGGCAATCTTACCGGCGAACACCATCCCGAACGCGCGAAATGTCGAACGCACGACGGAAACGGGGTAATGGAACCCTTGCGATATAACATCGCCGGCATTCCTCGAAAGTGTCATGACAAAACCGATCGGCAAGTCTGTCTCAAGCATAATCGGCTTGACCTTAATCGTCTTCGGCACACGACCGCGCTCAATCTCCGCCGTCAACTCTTTGCCTTCCGACTCACTGATTATTTTCGAAATCTTAGCCCCGTCGCTAAAAGGCACGCCGTTGATTGAGATGACCGCGTCACCTTTTTGGAAACCTTCGACACCTTGATCGACGGCCTGATTGACATCTTGAATGATATATCGCCCATTATCCAGAGAATAGACAATGCCGAGCATCGGCCGCGGCGCCGATTTTTGCGGATGAATCGTGATATGCTTCACTTCGCCTTCAGGCTTACGATATGAAATCACCCATGGTTCATCTTTTTCACGAATCATCT
>CAZBOM010000013.1:0-337 GCA_964493375.1 uncultured Mageeibacillus sp.
GTTCAGCTTTCGATAACGCCTAAAAAGTTGTCGCGCTTTTCGCTCGGCTTCCGCCGTCACCGTACAAGTATTGAGCACATAGATATCGGCACGTTCTTTGTCATCGACCACATGAAAGCCACGTTGTCGAAACCACTCCGCCAACGCGTCAATCTCATATTGATTTGTTTTGCATCCCAATGACGCAAGCGCTATGCGGACCATCAAAAACCCTTTCACAAAACGGCATTGTACGTCGGGACATTGTCACGACCAAATGCCTGTTCCTTCAGACTCTCTCATTTGTCAATTAACCATAAAGCGAACGGAGAGAGCAAATCAATTAAATAAACTATAA
>CAZBOM010000013.1:347-19289 GCA_964493375.1 uncultured Mageeibacillus sp.
AAAGAGCCGAATGGCTCTTATTTCATAGATTCATGCTTCCAATAGCGATTAACCGCGACCGGTGAGCAAGTACAGCACCATCGTAAATACCGCAAAGGAAATAGCGAAAATACTTGTCAGCATTCTGAGCAAAGCCTGTTTACTACGACCTCTCGATTTGCCATAAAATGTGTCGGCTGCCCCGCCGCCGGAATCACCGGATAAAACACCGAGTCCTTTTGATTTGCTGTCCTGCAACATAACGGTCACGATTAGACCGATACATGCAATTATATCTAGTACGGCAAAAATAATCTGCGCGGCTTTCATTCATTGCCCTCCCTTTCGCGACATACGCACGACATGATAGCACAGGACCTCAACTCTCTGCAAGCGTCATCTTTGCAAGAATACGCTCAACCGACGCCTTACTCCAGATAGTCAGGCGTCGATGCGTCTAACTTGGCTTTAATCTCTCTCCAATGAGGCATGTACCGATCCATGAGCGAATAAAACGACTTGTTATGATGCCTCTCTTTGAGATGTAGCAGTTCATGGAGCATGACGTATTCGAGACATTCGAGAGGTTGCTTTGCGAGTTGGAGCGCGAACCATATCTTCTTCGTTTTTGGATTGCACGTTCCCCAGCGCGTTCTCATGCTCTTGGTCTGCCATGATGCAGCCTTCAGCCCCGTGATTTTCTCCCACTTAGGGAGTAAGATCGCGACCTGCTCCTTGAGTTGCTCGCGATACCACTCTCGGACAAACTTTTTTCGCTGCTCCACGGTGCTCTCTTTTCGGGTGACGAACAAGGCGTTATCCTCGTTGACCACGAGAGAATACTTTTGTCCATACTCAACGCGCAAGACTAGTCGCCTACCCCACACCATGAGAGTTTCTCCCGAAACAAATTGTCGTTCCGGTAATGGTGCTCGAGCCTCAAACTGAACAACTTTTTTCTTAATCCAAGTCTCTTTTGATTTGATGACTTCTTCGATCTTTTTTATGCTCATACTCTTTGGCGCCGAAATAACAACCCGACCGTCGGGTGGTTTTATATAGATATAGACGTTCTTGATGTTTTTTCGAACGATTTCAACTTGAATATTTGAGATATTCAACATGCCGGCAAGCTATCCTTACGCCGCAAACGCCTTAAATAAAAAGGCAAAATGACGACAAGAATCATACCGGCTATATTGGTCGTCAACGTCAGCGACCACCAAATCCCTTTGACGCCGAGTGCCGTACCTGACAAAAGAGCGCCGATCGGAAGACGCGCCACCATGAGACTTGTCACAATTGTCGCCGGAATAAAAGATTGGCCGAGTGCCGCGAATGCTGAGCTGGCCAAGAGCGTAATGCCTTGCAATAACTGCGATGCCGACAAAATTTGCAGATAATCGCGCCCATGATCGATGGCGACAGGATCAGAGAAGAAGATCGCAGTAATCGGCCCACCTAAGAAGAAAAGAACAAGTGTCGTCACGATACATACAGATGAAACGAGCCAAATACCTGCCCAGTAGCCTTTTTTGACTCGGTCGTGCGATCGCGCCCCGTAGTTCTGTGCCATGAAAGCGTTGACCGCCACACTGAAGCCGTCCGCTGTCATCCAAGAGATACTCTCAACTTGCGCGCCCAGTCTTTGCGCCGCGACGGCTAAGTCGCCAAAGCGCACAATTTGACGAGAGATTAAAATCGTGACCATCGCGTGCATAGACCCTTGCACCGATATCGGCGCGCCGAGTTTCAAAACGGACTTTAAACGCTTGAAATCGATTTTTTCACTAAAGATGCGCAGGTCATTAAATAATTCATTTCGTCTGATCGCGATCAACATAAGAACATAGGCGATGGACTCGGCGGCGACCGTCGCGATCGCGGCACCGGCGACATCCCATTTGAGAACGACGATCAACAGCGGGTCAAGAATCATATTTAACACAAGCCCCGTGACATAGATGACAAACGGTGTAAAACTATTACCCGATGCGGTAAGCACAGCATTGTAGAGGCGAATTCCAACTTTTGGAATCAAACCGATGGCGACGATTCTTATATACTTCTCAGTTCTCACAATCGTCTCGGCGTCATTGAACTGAAAAATAGACGTCAGCGCTCCCGACATAAATATGAAAATGAGCATAATGGCAAATGCCATGGCATAACCGAGTCGAAGTGCTGTACGAGCCCATTTGCGCGCTTCATCCGGATCACCGGCTCCGAGTGTTTGTCCTACGAGCACTTGTCCGCCTACACGCGGTACTGAGAACAAACTGTCGACGAGCCAAAGAAGAGTCCCGCCCGTGCCGACAGCCGCCACCGCTCGCTCGCCTAACTCCGCGACCCAGAACATATCGGTGAGCGTATAAGCGAGCCCGACGAAAGAGCTCGCCATAATAGGCATGGCCAACTTGATGAGAGTAGGAAGGATTCGTCCTTCAAGCAGATTTATTTGGCTTTTTTGGCGCATGGATACTCCCTAAAAAGGCTAATCAAATTCGATTTTAACATAGCTATCATCGCGAATGAGCATTGAAACGAGAGATCATAAACGATAGACTAATGGGGCATAACAGTATAGATAGGGTATCAATATTGATAATTATACTTATCATGAGGCTTACTATCTCTCAAAAAAGCAAAGGTTAGCGTATGAAGATGAAATGGCTTGGCTTGTCGCGGTCTATTCACCCCGCGGACAAGAAGGGAACGGCCGGTATGACGATTAAATCGCTCTCCGGTTTTTCCCGCGTAACAATCCCCCTCGACATGCAAGTCGGTCCCGGCTGTGAAGCGATCGTGGCGAAGGGCGACCATGTCAACATTGGTGATCCTTTAGGAAAACCTCTCGGACCTTGGAGCGTTCCCGTCCACGCGAGTGTCTCCGGCGTCGTTGAATCAATCAGCGACCAAATCTTGAGCGACGGAAGTCATGTGGAGTATGTGACGATCATATCCGACGGTCAGGACACCATATCAGAACGAGTGAAGACACCTGAAATCAGCGATCGCGAGAGCTTTTTGGAAGCCGTCCGCGAGTCTGGTATTGTCGGGCTCGGAGGTGCGGCTTTCCCTACGCATATTAAACTCAACCCTCCCCCGGGCAAATCGATCGACACACTCATTGTGAACGCCGCGGAATGCGAACCATATATCACGATTGATCATCGCATTTGCATCGAAGGCGCCGATGATTGCGTCGCGGGCGCACTCGCGACAGCCCGTTGGTGCGGTATTGAAAAAATCGTTTTCGGCATTGAGAACAATAAAAAAGATGCCGCGCAAGCCCTCAAGGAAGCCGTCAATCGTGTGAAACAAAGCGATGAATGGCCGTCAGGCGGCGTTGATGTCAAAGTGCTTCCGACTTCATATCCGACGGGAGCGGAAAAAGTTCTCATTCGTTTGATAAACGGTCGCATTGTCCCCGAAGGTGGTTTGCCGGCTGATGTCGGAGTGATCGTCCAGAATGTGACAACACTCTGGTTTATCGCGCAGTACCTTAAGACCGGCATGCCGCTCGTCAAAAAGGGAATCACCCTCGACGGGGGCGCCATCATGACTCCGGGGAATTTTGAAGTACCGATCGGCAGCACCATTGAAGAAGTCATTGAAAAAGCCGGCGGTCTGAAAGCAGACCCCGCTAAGATTATTATGGGTGGTCCGATGATGGGCGTCGCGGTCGATGACATCTCACGCCCCATCCTTAAACATAACAACGCCATCCTCGTTTTGACGGAAAAGGAAGCGGCCTTGCCGGAGGAATCGGCTTGTATTCAGTGCGGACGTTGTTATCGCGCTTGCCCCATGGATTTGATGCCCGCCGCGCTTGACAAGGCGACGCGCGCCAATAACCCGGCAGAACTTAGCGAACGCCACGTTCTCAATTGTATTGAATGTGGAAGTTGCACGTATGTCTGCCCTGCTAAACGCTATCTTGTCCAAAACATTCGAAACGGTAAATCACTTGTTCGCGCCGCAAAAGCGGCGGCTCGCGAGAAAGGAGGTAAAGGCTGATGCTTCGTGTATCTGCGTCACCTCATATCCGCGACAGGGTATCGACGCGCTCCGTGATGCTTCATGTCATCATCGCGCTCATCCCTGTCATCATTGCGTCCTACTTTATTTTCGGGTGGCGGGCTTTGATGCTCTTTGGCATCAGCGCCGCCTCAGCCTCTCTCTTTGAAGCGCTTTCTAGAATTGCGATGAAAAGAAAGCAAACGGTCGGAGATCTCTCCGCTATTGTCACAGGCTTGCTATTGGCTGCGAGTTTGCCGGCCAATTGCCCTATCTGGGTTCTGCTGATAGGAAACTTTGTCGCCATCGTCGTCATCAAGCAGATGTTTGGCGGACTCGGTGAGAATTTTGCGAACCCCGCTGTCACCGCCCGCATCGTACTCTCTGTTTCATTCACGGCGCAAGTATCGACTTTCAGTGTCCTAGGGAAATTTATCGGCACTGATCTCGCCTCGAGCGCGACTTATCTCGAGTCGATCGGGAAGGCAGCGACTGATCTCGTATCGAGTTCCACGCCGCTGGCCATCGCGGGGCAAGGGCAAACATATTTGCCCTCAGCGCTTGATTTGTTCTTCGGACGCCACGCCGGCTGTATCGGAGAGACTTCGGCGATCGCGCTGCTGATCGGCGGTGTGTTTCTCTTGATTACGGGCATCATCGATATCTGGGCACCACTCACCTTTATTGGCACGACCGTCCTTTTCACATGGGCAACCGGTCAAGATGTTCTCGTCCACTTACTCTCAGGCGCGCTCATCCTCGCCGCGTTCTTCATGGTAACCGACTACGTGACGACACCGACCACTATACTCGGAAAGATTATCTTCGGTGTCGGAGCCGGACTTCTCACAGGGCTCTTGCGCGTGTACAGCGCCATGCCCGAAGGCGTTTCATTTGCCATCTTGCTGATGAACATTCTCACACCGCACATTGAGCGTTGGACGACGCCTTTGACGATTGGAGGTGTCAAGCATGCCAAATCATAAGAAAGACAACGAAAAGCGCGTTCCTTTCAAAGAGAAAGGACCGATGCCGGTCTTTATCTTGACGCTGATCTGCGCGGCTTGTGTCGCTCTGCTCGCCGTAACGGCAACGATTACAGCTGATGCGCGAGCACGCCAAGAGCAGTTGATGGCAGACGCGAACAAGAGAACGCTCTTCCCGGACGCCGATCAATACATCGAGGATCCGATCACGGAAGCGGGAAAAAGCTTTCTCTCGGAAACGCGCGATTTAACAAAAGATCACTCATCGATCGATCAGCTTTTCGTCGCAAAAAAAGGCGACGATGTTCTTGGAGTGATTCTTAGGGCTTCGACAAAAGGCTACGGCGGAAAGGTCCCCGTCATGGTCGGCTTTGATCTCAAGGGCACCGTCGTTGGCATCGTCCCCGATGCATCGAAAGAGACAGCCGGCCTCGGTCAAAACGTGGCGCGAGATCAGTTCACTGAACAATTTAAAAATCGTCCTTTCGATGACCCGCTCAGCGATATCGATATGGTGAGCAGTGCGACGATTTCCTCTGTGTCTGTTATCAATTCTGTCAAGGCGGCCGCAGCGGCTGTTCAAGATTTGATGCCGGTGAAAGGAGTGAAATAAGATGCAAAAGAAAAACTCCATCTTGAACGAATTTCTTAAAGGCATTGTCAAAGAGAATCCCCTCCTTATCCTGATGCTCGGGACATGTCCCGCGCTCGCCGTCACAACATCGGCGTTTAACGGACTCGGCATGGGAGCGGCTTCGACGGCTGTCTTGCTTCTGTCGAACTCCGTCATCTCGCTGCTTCGAAAAGTGATCCCCGACCGAATCAGGATACCCGCCTACATCACGATCATCGCGAGTCTCGTCACTGTCTTACAATTCTTATTGCAAGCCTATATTCCAGCGTTGGATGCGTCGCTCGGTATTTTCATTCCGTTGATCACGGTCAACTGCATCATTCTCGGTCGCGCCGAAGCATTCGCGAACAGCCACGGACTCGGCCGTTCCATCATCGACGCACTCGGTATGGGTGTCGGATTCACTCTCGCGCTGTTTTTCATCGGAGCGATTCGTGAGATTCTCGGATTCGGAACGTTCTTTGGCGTACAGATGCCTTGGATCTCCGATGGCGGACTTCAACCCATGATGATCTTTGGATTACCTGCCGGCGGTTTTGCCGTCTTCGGCATCATGGTGGCGATCACACAAAAATTGAGCAAACGCTTCTACGCGCGTCAACCACAAGCGACGATGGACCGTGCGCATTACCCCGGTAGCATCAGTGCTCGGACGGATGCTATCTATGAAGAAAAAGAAGTCCACGACGGGCCTCGTCCCGCGCGTCTCCCAGGCAAAGACGCCGTCCCCAGTGCGTTGAAAGAACCAGGTGTTTTCGCGCCCGACAAAGAGAAAGCGCCAAGCGATCTGCCACCCGATAAAGTGAAAGAGCCGAGCGATATACCACCCGACAAGGAGAAAGCGTCGAGCGATCTGCCACCCGATAAAGTAAAAGCGTCGAGCGATCTGCCACCCGATAAAGTGAAAGAGCCGAGCGATATACCACCCGACAAGCAAACAGAATCAGTAGAAAGTGAGGAAACGAAATGAAAGAAATGTTGATCATTTTATTCAGTGTCATCTTGATTGACAACCTCGTTCTCTCAAGATTCCTAGGTGTCTGCTCTTTTATCGGGCTGACAAAGAATTTAAAAAACGCGATGGGTATGAGCGTCGCTGTCATTTTCGTCATGATCGTTGCGACAGGCATTACCTATCCTATCTACTGGTCACTCTTGGAGCCAATCAAGCTCGGCTATTTACAAACAGTCGTTTTCATTCTCGTCATTGCCTCAGTCGTACAAGTCCTTGAGGCGATTATCCGGAAAGCGTTTCCACCGCTGTACAAGGCGATGGGAATTTATCTGCCCTTGATTACGACCAACTGCGCGATACTCGGAGTCATGCTGATCAACATCCAAGAAGTCTACAGCTTTGGCGGCGCTATGATGTCATCGTTTGGAGCAGGTGTCGGCTATATGCTGGCGATGTTCTTATACGCCGGTGTCCGCGAGAAAATGGAAAAATCAGATATCCCTGAATTTATGGAAGGTCTTCCGATCGCTTTGATAGCCGCCTCTATCGTGTCGGTATCCTTTATGGGATTCAAGGGTGTCATTGAGAACCTGTTCGGTTGAGAAAAGGAATGGTGGTAACGAAATGATTATTGTTTTATTAAATCCCATTCTCACAGCCGCCATCATCGGTGGTGGTGTCGCTCTCCTGATGGGCGCCATAATCTTGGTTGTATTCCATTACTTCAGCGTCGAGAAAGATGCTCTCCAACAAGAACTTGAGGGTATTCTCCCCGGCGTGAATTGTGGCGGTTGTGGCTACAGCGGCTGTTCCGCCTACGCGGCTGTACTTGCCGACGGTTCTGAAACGAACACAACACTATGCACCGCCGGCGGCCAAGAGACGGCGACAGCTGTCGCCGCGGCACTCGGCGTAGAAGCCGGCGCTGTCGTCCCCTTGGTTGCAAATGTTTTCTGTCAAGGGACTTGTGAAAACACACACGAGCGATATGAGTATACAGGCACGCCACACTGCGCCTCCGCAAACGGGCTTTTCTCAGGGCCAAATTCCTGCACATTCGGTTGTCTCGGATTTGGTGATTGTGTGGAAGTCTGTGAGTTCCATGCTCTCTATCTCGAAGATGGC
This sequence comes from uncultured Mageeibacillus sp., assembly GCA_964493375.1. Classification (GTDB taxonomy): domain Bacteria; phylum Bacillota; class Clostridia; order Saccharofermentanales; family DTU023; genus UBA4923. The sequence continues at coordinate 8,047 of CAZBOM010000013.1, forward strand.
ATTGCCAAAGTCAATCACAATAACTGCACGGCGTGTGGCAAATGCGTAAAAGTCTGTCCCAAGCATTTGATCCACCTGATCCCCAAGCATGAGCTCGCGACGAATGTCACATGCTCGAATCATTGGCCGGCAAAAATTGTCAGAAAAGCTTGTAAGATCGGCTGCATCGCCTGTACTCGCTGTGTTCGCACATGCCCTGTGAACGCCATCAAGATTGAAGACAATCTCGCCGTCATCGATCAGTACGCGTGCATCCACTGTGGACAATGCGTTGAAGTCTGCCCGACGAAAGCGATTCACCGAGGCCTCCTCGGCGCTCCGCGAACCGAAAAGCCAGAAAAGAAAGCAGCCGGCTGACCTGCGTTCCTCTAAGCTTCGTGTAAGCGATTGAAAACACTTGATCATTAAAGCAATTGAGAACAAACAAAAACACCTGACTCTTGCCAAAACCGATTAACCTCGGGGCGTCAGGTGTTTTATTTCGCTTTGGATAGATAAGAATCAAATCCTATCTGTCATTAAAAATCCCTTATGCGCGTTGAACCAATCCGCTTCTGAGGCAGCGTGTGCAAACGTTCATACTTTTCGGAACGCCGTCAACGATCACGTGAACTCTCTTGATGTTCGCGCGTTGGCGGTGCAGTCCACGACGGGAAATCTGCGAACGTGTAATTTTGATTTTTCTGCCGAAGAACATATCTTTCGAACAAATTTCACATCTGGCCATGTTGTATCTCCTCACCTTTAGTGGCATTAAAATAATCGGTTGCGCAAAAGGCGCATTGGTGATCATAACACAGAATTCCAAGTCACGCAAACGTACCTTTTCATCCTTTTTTGCTCTCTATGAGCATTTTCAGTTCACGTTTATTCTGGCCAGCCTGTGGTCAATATTTCAACCTGTACAAAATAAATTTGGATAAGTGTAATTTCTGGCCAAGGTCTAGGCTAAATTGGTCATTTTTTCAACTTGTACAAGAACAGTCTTGGATAAGTTGCAATTCTTGCCGGATTTAGGCCATTCTTGGTCACTATTTCAACCTGTACAAAATAAATTTGGATAAGTGTAATTTCTGGCCAAGGTCTAGGCTAAATTGGTCATTTTTTCAACTTGTACAAGAACAGTCTTGGATAAGTTGCAATTCTGGCCAAGGGAAAGACAAGAGTGGTCAAAATTTCAACTTGTACAAAAACAGTTTGATTAAGTCCATACAATGGTGAAAAAAAGGTTCAATAAAAAGAGCCTTCATCATTTCCGAAAAAACCTCTTAAGTCTGAACTGCTTTGTTTCACAATTCGGCTATCGTACCATCATCTTTCTTGATTAGCCCGATAGGTTTAATAAAAGATTTTACTCATTCTCCGATTATCTTAATTAAAAGGCGCTTGGGTCGTTTTCCGTCAAATTCACCGTAGAAGATTCGCTCCCAAGGACCGAAGTCGAGGCGCCCATTCGTCACTGCGACAACGACTTCACGTCCCATGACACTGCGTTTAAGGTGTGCATCAGCATTGTCCTCGTAGCCGTTATGATCGTATTGATCGTAAGGCTTTTCGGGCGCAAGACCTTCTAACCACCGCTCAAAATCACGATGCAATCCACTCTCGTTGTCATTGATGAAGACACTTGCCGTGATGTGCATCGCGTTGACGAGACATAATCCTTCTCTAATACCACTCTCGGTTAGTGCTTTTTCCACCTCCGGTGTGATATGGACGAATGCGCGTCGTGTGGGCGTCTGGATCGTCAGTTCTTTTCTGTAAGATTTCATATTAGTCAAATTCCCCAATTGATCGTTTCTCGACGCCTTTAACGAGGTAAGACGCGCTCAAAGTCGGCGATAATATCTGCGGCATCTTCCAGACCGACGGAAATACGCACCAGGCTCTCAGAGATGCCGGCCGCTTTAAGTTCTTCCGGGCTGTAGGCTGAGTGAGTCATCGTCGCCGGTTGTTCGACGAGCGTCTCCGCATCACCAAGCGAAACGGCGATAATGCAAAGTTCGAGATTGTCGATGGCAGCGGCTGTCTCGTCGCGACTCATCGCAAACTCGACGGAGATCATACCACCGTAACGACGCATCTGTTTTTTGGCGATGTCATGACCGGGGAAGTCTTCGAATCCGGGATAGTAGACACGTGTCACAGCCGGGTGTGAGGCGAGATAATCGGCAATTTTCTCGGCGTTTGAACAGTGCTTATCCATACGCAAGTCAAGCGTTTTAAGTCCGCGTTCAATCAGATAGGCATTGAATGGACTCATCGTCGCTCCTGTCAAATCCTTCAGTCCGATGCCACCGCATTGTGCGATAAACTCCTCGTCGCCCACAACAAATCCGCCGATGACATCTCCGTGGCCATTGAGATATTTCGTCGCGCTGTGAACAATCACATCGGCCCCAAACGCCAAAGGTGTCTGCAAATAGGGCGAACAGAATGTATTGTCGACGATCACTTTGATATCAGGATTATACGCGTGAGCCATGTCGGCGATCGCTTGAATATCGATTATTTTGAGCGTGGGGTTGCAAGGTGTCTCAAAATAGACAACCTTCGTTTTCTCCGACAATGCGGCTCTCAAATTCTCCGGATCCGAAAGATCACGCAATGTCGTTTTGATTCCAAAACGACCGAATTGGTGAGCTAAAAGAGAGTATGTGCATCCGTACAATGTCTCATCCGCGATGATTTCGTCCCCTGCTGACAGAGCCGTCCAAAGCGCTGATGAAATAGCACCCATACCGGAAGCTGCGGCCAGTCCGGCTTCTCCACCCTCCAATGATGCGACTTTTTTCTCAACGACTTCAAGCGACGGATTCCCAAGTCTCGTGTAGATATAACCTGAATCCTGCCCAGCAAAACAAGCGCCTCCATGCGCCACCGAGTTAAACTCAAACGTTGATGTCTGATAGATCGGCGTGGCTAACGCACCTTTAGGATTCTTCTCTTTTCCCGCGTGAATTTGACGCGTAGCAAAACCGTGATGACTTTCGATTTTCATGAATATCCCCCCTCGGACTTGCGATCGATGATCGCGCGAATAGTTCCTCAACGATCATTTTAACCATAGGAATGAAAACATGCCACTATTTCACATCTATTTACTCATATCGTCCTGATCTCAATTATACAGGTCAAAAAACAGTTGACAGCATTTCTTCGTTTGGCTATCATATCAACACATGAACAATTGTTCATATATCGATATGAGAACAATAACCATAATCTCATATGCTGATACAGGCTTCATAACCAGAGTCTTGATATCGACATGAACCTCACAAATATAGTTTCGAGATCGGTATAAGAACAATGACCATAACCTCATACGCCGATACAGGCTTCATAACCAAAGTCTTGATATCGATATGGAACTCATAAACATAGTTTTGAAATCGATATGGGAATAGTAATCAGAATCCCATACGAAGATATAAGCTTCGCAACCAACATCTCGATGGTTGTGAGATAAAAAAGTGAAAGGACTGAGTGATGGAAAACATTAAAAATAAAGACGACTCTCTCTGTGAATTTCCGATGATTCACGAGCAGGCTGTTCGCCAAGCGAAAGAGGCGATGCCTAAAGAAGAGTATCTTTTTGAACTCGCTGAGTTTTTCAAGGTATTCGGCGACTCGACAAGAATTCGCCTCCTTTATGCGCTTCATGATGGCGAACTTTGTGTTTGCGATTTGTCGGCGATTCTCTCGATGTCGCAATCAGCTGTCTCACACCAATTGCGCGTTCTCAAAAGCGCAAGACTTGTCAAGAATAGACGAGATGGCAAGGTTGTTTATTATTCACTTGATGACGAACATGTCAAAGATATTCTAGATGTGGGGATTGAACATATCAATGAAAAGTAACGTACAAACACATTCTTGCTCTTGTAGCCATTGCCATGATCATGGCTCCTCAGAACGTTTCTCGCCCATTTTGGAGCGCTATCCGATGATTAAGATTGTCACCTCCTCAAAGGTTCGCTTAGTCATTGCTGTCTTGTTTTTCATCGCGGCGCTTATCATCCGCTCAAGAGCTCATGAGTCATTATCACTTTATTTTTTTATCGCAAGTTATCTCGTCGCGGGTACGGGCGTTATTTGGCAAGCCTTGCGAAGTGCCGTACGCGGGAATATTTTTTCCGAGCACTTCTTGATGACAATCGCGACGGTTGGCGCCTTTGTGATCGGTGAGTATGCAGAAGGTTGTGCCGTCATGCTCCTATTCTTACTTGGCTCAGAGTTGGAGGATCGGGCAGTTGATCGAACGCGTCGCTCAATTGATGCTCTGCGAAATATTCGTCCGGAGATCGCGCATCGCGTCGTGAATGGCGAAACAATTGATAGCGATCCTTGTTCAGTCCAGCCAGGTGAACAGATACTCGTCTACCCGGGAGAGCGTGTCCCGCTCGATTCAAAGCTCCTAAGTGACAGCGCTTTCCTCGATTATTCCGCCTTGACAGGCGAATCGCGCCCTATTGAAAAAGAACGAGGTGAGGAAATTCTCGCCGGAGCTATCAACGGCAGCCATGTACTCACGTTGGAAACGTTGAGAGACGAACAACATTCCGCTGTGATGCGTATCATGAGACTCGCGGACGAAGCGGAACAGAAAAAAGCAAAAATCGAATCGTTTACCGCGCGCTTCGCTCGCGTCTATACACCGATCGTTGTCATCCTCGCACTCCTTCTCGCGTTCCTGCCATCACTTTTAGGTTCGGGACAAGCATTGAGTGTGTGGGTATACAGAGCGCTCAACTTCCTCGTCATTTCATGCCCGTGCTCCCTTGTCATATCAGTGCCGCTCGCGTTTATCGCAGGGATGGGAATCGCGTCAAAACGCGGTATTCTCATTCGAGGGAGTCAATATCTGGAAGCGCTCGCCGATCTTGACACAATCGTTTTCGATAAAACAGGAACATTAACGACTGGCGAGTTTTCCATTACGCATATCGAATCGAGCGGCGTGTTTTCTCAGCGTGATTTTATTCAACTTATCGCCGATTTGGAAAGTCACTCGAATCACCCATTGGCTCTCGCTATTTCGAAATTAAAAAGTGAGACAGCCATAGATACATCTTTAGCTACGGAAGCGGGGCACAATGTAAAAGATGAAATACCGGTTTTCATGACGCTCAACGCAAGTAGCAAAAAAGAGCTCTTGCTGGATGAAAAAGAGCACTTGCCGGGTGAATCGGATTTAACCGATATCCAAGAGATTGCCGGTCACGGCATGTCGGCTCTCTTAGCAGGTAAACGAATACTCATCGGGAACAAAAAATTGCTCGATTCTTATGGCGTCCACCTCCCCGCGTCGACGATTGAAAGACCTTCTTCCACACTCGTCTATGTCGCATTCGATGGCGCATGGGCCGGTACATTGTACGCGGAAGACACGCTTCGACATGGAGCCGGAGACGCTGTCAGGAGACTGCGAGAGAAAGGCAGTACAAGAATCTCTATCCTTTCAGGCGACCGAAAAGAAAACGTGGAAGCGACGGCGCGTGAGCTAGGCACGGATGATGTGTATTCTCAATTGCTTCCTGAAGAAAAGGTCCATTATCTCGAAAGGATTCTCGGCGAGACGAAAGGCAGAACGGCTTTTGTCGGCGATGGCATCAATGACGCCCCCGTCTTGAGATTGGCTGATATCGGGATCGGTATGGGCGCCCTCGGTTCAGATGCCGCCGTTGAAGCGGCCGACATCGTCATTATGACCGATCAGCTCGAACGTATCCCCGATGCGGTCTCTATCGCTTCTCAGACGCGTAGCCGCGTCCGCGAAAATGTTATCTTCATCCTTCTGGTAAAAGGACTCTTGCTCGCGCTTGGCGCTTTCGGTATCACGACACTCTGGGCGGCAGTTTTCGCTGATACGGGTGTCATGCTACTTACCGTTCTAAATGCTTTAAGAGCTTCATACCCTAGAGGACTCACGAAAATATAGGAAATCAGAGACATATCACAAAACGCTTGACCGAATGAGCCCACGGGCAAGCGTTTTTTAATTGAATTAAATGAATCCGATCAAATGGACTACTCGTTGTAATTCGCATCCGAGAATGACCGTCGTTTACGAAGCTCTTCCGACAAGGCGGATAGCGGAATATCGGACGCTGCGAGAAGCACGATCATGTGGTAGATTAGGTCAGCGCATTCATCGACAATGTGGCTTTTGCGCCCGCTCTTCGCGGCGATCACCACTTCTAAAGCTTGCGTTCCAAAACGACTCAAAATTTTATCGAGTCCTTTATCTAACAAATAATTAGTGTATGACCCGGGTTCCGGTGTTCTCGCCCTCTCCTGAACAACCTCGTATAGTTCTTCCATAATGGAATCAGGTGTCTCAACCATTGGTCAGTAACCTCCCCTTATTATTATTTATCAAGCATATGATCTCTAGTAGCCGTTTATAGCATTATCGCACGCGTTTTATGAAACGAAAACTGCGTTTTTTATAAACCCCAAGCGAATCGAATTGCAAGTCAGATTTTCAGCGACTATCTCCTCGCTCCGCATCAAGCGATGCCGCTACGAAATACGTGTTTTTCACTTAAGCTGATTAAAAATTGCTTCCGCCTCACCGGGCTGTCGAGAGCCCACGAGGTAGAGTGAGCCGCCTTTCATACTCACGAGCAAAAAGGGTGGAACGGTGGGATCCAAGCTCAACTTAGCGCTTCCGATCCCTTGGATTGAATAAAGGCCCGATAACAGTTGATCCATGGCCGTGCCCCATTTCCTCGTCATACGTTCGGGCAATTCAGTCAATAGTTTTATGTCAGAGATTTCTGAAAGCTCTATCATCTCTTGATTGCTGCCGCGATGAGCGATGAGCGCGCTTTCAGTTAACTCGAAACTCAGCGGTTGTTTTTCAAAGGCGTTTAGAATAACACCGGTAAATGGCATGGATAATAAAAGAAGCATGAGTATGCCTGCCAAAATTTTCCCCGATGTTCTGGCCAAATTGAAGGTCGAGTTGATCCCTACTCGAGCATTGATCATTAATCGTTTGGCATTCGGGTTGTAGTAAACGATACCGCCGATCCAGTGATCGTCATCGTCGATATACCAGTCTTTTCCGCTGTCGACCGTTAGCTTTTCTTGAACTCGCCTCGTCTTAAACTCTGCTCGAATAGCCAGAACGGTCATGAGGAACATCACAAAGATTGTAAGAGCCACTTGGAGGATCGTGTTATACCTAAAAAGAGAAATCAAAACGCTCAGGGCGGCAAAGCCAAAAGCCGATATGAGCCAGACTTGACCCCAATTGCGACGCCTGACCTGAGTTAAGACGCGAGTCAACTTCGTGTTTTCATCGATCATCTCAGATTTATTCCGGTATAGATGACGGTATCCAAACCAGAATGCTATCGTGGATATCCCGAAAACGAGATAGAGTGGGAACATCTCTATATCCCACAGCAAAGGCAAAAAAGAAAGTACAATGGCTAAGATGAATATCCAAGGTGAAATCCATCTGATGGATGGCAGATCCGTTAATTTAACGTGTTGCACCTGATCACGCGTCTTTTTCCAGCCTCTCGATATCTTTAACCGTTTTAGAGCCAAATTGGTGCGAACATAGGGAATCATCGGTAGGGTGATAGCCACCAATACCCATGTCATCCAAGCTGATGTCAATAAAGAAATTTTCTCAATAAAGATGAGCGGTATCGAAAGCAGGAATATTAACAGATTGATCCACCGACTTTGGCGCACAAACTGATCAAGTATGCGCAATACCTCTGCATCTGTCCGAGCTTGGTACGGCAGTGTCACCTCGACGACAATATTCTTCTTGAATCTTGTCTCATTGCGATGCATTAAAAACATCAGCAGCGGAAGCCAAGCAAGGGATAGCCAAAGGATGATTCTAAATAACATCTTGTCCCTCCCTGTATAACTCTCTACACAACGCTAGGACATCATTCTCGGATAACCCTTTGACTTGTAGCTCAGATAGAATCAATCTCAGCTCATGAATAGTTGACAGCGATATCTGTCCTTTTTTTTGCGGAGCAATCACGGCGCCATGGCGCCGATCAGTCAAAATATACCCTTCGGATTTCAGTAGCTGGTACGCTTTGGAGATGGTCATCATATTAACTCCACTCTCCTCAGCCAAAGCGCGGATGGTCGGCAATTGATCACCCGGGAGAAGCTTCCCTTGAGCAATACCGATCACCACCTGATTTCTCAGTTGCAAGTAAAGTGGTATGTCACTTTGGAATTCAAACGTCAATAACATGATACCCTCCTTGCATTATTGATATTAATGCAAATGAGGCAATGTGTCAATATCCGAAGCGGTTGACAAGCTTATTCGCAAATGGTATTATTCACGTGAAGTAACGAATAATAATACGTTTCTGCTTCTTATACGTGACAACGACCGGACCCCCTCCCGGTCGTTTGTCTGTTTAAGTTGTTTTTTATCGACGAAAGATTAGCTTGCAAACAGTTTTTGTAAAACACGCTGCTATCAGTGGCACACAAAGAATCATAAACAAAATTCAAGTGCAACCTTCACACGGCTCAAATCGAGATGTCAGAAATTATTGACTATTTTTGACAAATAAATCGACGTTTGGCGCGAATCATTTATTTTGTATAATTCATGCATATTCCGCGTGTCGATTTTTATAATTACGGCGCGATTCATTAAAAACAAATATTCGCAATTGAAGATGTTTCTATTAGTCAACCAACACGCGTGACACGCGTTCTTTAATACCTGTAAAGAGCTCATAATCAATCGTGCCGTAGAGTGCCGCGACATCGCTCGCGTGTTTGCGAACATAATCGTCTTCACCAAATAGCATAACTTCATCTCGCACTTTGGCATCGGGGACATCGGTAATGTCGATGACACATCGGTCCATACAGACGCGTCCCAAGATGGGAACCTCTCGTCCCTTGTGGAAGAATGATCCTTTGTTAGATAGTTGTCTCGACAATCCGTCGGCGTATCCCATATCGATGACGGCGAGCCTCGAGTCGCGCGCCGCTGTCCATGTGCCGCCATAACTAACACGCGTCCCCGCGACGACATCACCTATCTGCTCGATCACGCTCTTGACCGTCATGACGGGGCGCAGTTTCGTCCAATGAGGATCACGCGGACCGGCCTTACCGCCGTACATGACAATGCCGGGACGCACCATATCAAAATGGTTCTCAGGTTGCTCGGGTATCGCCGCACTACTCGCGATGTGATGTATCACACGCGGGAACCCATGATTTTCCGCTTCGGCAATGGTCGAATTAAATCGTTCTCTCTGCATCGCCATATACTCAGGTTCGCAGTCGGCTGTCGCCAAATGCGTGTAAACGCCCGTGACCTTGAGTGATGGTTCATTTGCGACGGCGAGCATTGTCTCAATCGCCTTCGCTCTGTTTGGCGGATCGACGAGAAAACCAAAGCGCGACATACCTGTATCGAGCTTAATATGCACTGGGAGCGGATCTCCCCCGGCTTTAATGGATTCATCGGCAAAGCCTTTTATTTCACTGGCGGCGACAATCGACATGGTCAGGCCATACCGTTTTAAGAACGGAACATGCTCACATCGCGTCGTACCGAAAATTAATATATCTGATTTTGCTCCCAGCTCTCGAAGGGTAATCGCCTCATCAATTGTCGCGACACATAGAAATGTCACGCCGGCTTCCTCAAGAATAGGCACGATGAGATCGACATAATGGCCATACGCATTTGCTTTGACCACGGGAGCGACGAGTGTCCCCGTCTGTGCGGCGTGTGATCGAATCACATTCAAGTTATTGATAAGAGCGCTCTTTGAGATTTCAGCCCATGATTTTTTCGTGTACCAAGGGTCAATGATCATTTCCCTATGCATAATCAGTTAATTGCCTTCCAGATTTTGTTCAAAGACAATCCGCTCCAAAACTGTTTGGGCGGATCATCTGTTTCCGTCGCATTATCCTACTTTGTTCACGGAGCTTCAACATCATGTCTGATAAAAGCTGCCCGTCATACGACGCATGGTTAATGTCTCCGGTATTTCGAGAGTTTCAATAGTATGGCTGACACAAGCCCCTGGCTATCGGTGTTACACAAGTCGCTTATGCACATAGGGCGAGGTCGACGCGCGCAACAAGGCTGCATAATCCGGTGTGAACTCGAGAATATCGCCTACCTTGAGATCGCGAACGGCATGCGTCACATCGAGAATCATATGGTCGCTCGACGCGCCGAGGAACTTGATGTTGCTGTCTCTCGGCTCCAAGGTATCGCAACGCGTATCTTGCTCCCCGATCGCGAGAATGGCCCGCCATATCTGGCCGAAATCTTCAAAGACAGGGATTTCGTTAAATGAATTAGGTCCAATCAGTCCTTTAGGAACGGATGGTTTGCGTTTCAGTTCTACTATCTCTGCTCGTAGCGTAAAGACATCCGTAAAAAGATCGGGAATACGCTTTCTGAAAGACGTTTCAATACCGATCAAAAAGCCTTCGCCGATGCGAAGGTGCGTGATACCCTCAGGCATTCTCCCCTCCGATAACAAATAAAGCGAACCTGTATTGCCTCCCGAAACGATCGGCAGCGGGATGTTAAAGCGTTGACGTATCGCGATAGCCATGTCAGCTAAACTCTTTAATTGATGCTCTTCAGGAATGACGCCACCGTAGCAGTTGAAGTTCACACCAATGCCGGCAAGCCAGACACCGCGCAAATTGAGAACGCGAGAAGCGACTTCCATCATCTCTTCCGGCATGAAACCTTCGCGAAGGTCTCCCATCTCAACCATCAAAATCACGCCATGTTCGCGGTCGAGCGCGCGAGCTGCGTCGGATAGCGCCTCAATCACCGATAAGTCGGAGTTCAGGCTCAAATCTGAGTATCGGACAACTGCACTCGCGTTCGAAATCATCGGGATTCGCACCATCATGTGAGAAAGACCGAGATCACTGATCTGCTTCAAATTCTCCACACGCGAATCGGCGAAATACTCAGCGCCGGCTTCTTGCATCACTTCGACCAATGGTCTCCACGCTCGCAAACATTTCGTGACAAAATGAATTTTGACATCGGCTTCTTGCCCCATTTTAATGATCGTCCGAACATTGTGAGCGAGTTTCTCACGATCAATGAGCAGTTCAGGATATGACATATTAACCTCCTGTCAGGATAACCTCATAGAACAAAGCATCAATTTGACAGCAGCTTCCGGATAGGCATTCGCCATGACACCGCAAGATGCCATCAAATAGTTATGATCCAT